>DASUKT010000248.1:0-14195 GCA_036278575.1 Pseudolabrys sp.
TTTTTCGCGCCGCTTCGATGAAGACGAGATACTGGTCGGCCAGCGCAAGAATGGAAATTTTGGCGAGATCGACCTTCTGCTGGCGCGCCAACGTCAGCAGCAGATCGAGCGGCCCCTCAAAGCCCTCGACGTCGACCATCATGGCCGGTTCGCTGCTCGCGCGCTCTTCGCCGAGCGTCGTCTCGAAGTCGTCAGGAGTCATGAAGGTTCATTCCGCTGGCCGCCGGACGTTCGCCAACGATCATTTTCGTGAACACGTTGCGTGCGGCCTCGATGTCAAATTGCTCCGGCTGCTTGCGCGCCGCAAGAGCGGCATCGGCACGTCGTGAAGATTCGCCCACAAGTATCGGCGCCTGCGCGGCAACCTGTTGCATTTCGTCGAGCTTGCCGTTGCAGTGAAGCACCACGTCGCAGCCTGCGGCGAACGCAGCCCGGCATCGGTCGGCGATCGTTCCCGACAACGCGCCCATCGATATGTCGTCGCTCATCAGCAAGCCCGTGAACCCGATGAAACCGCGAATCACTTCGCGCACCATTGTGACGGAACTGGTGGCCGGTGTGACGGGGTCTATCGCAGAAAATACGACATGCGCGGTCATGCCGATCGGCAGACCGTTAAGCGGGCGGAACGCCGCGAAATCGGTTGCCTCAAGTTCGGAGCGGCCGGCGTCCACGACTGGCAGGCGCAGGTGGCTGTCTGCTGTGGCGCGGCCATGCCCCGGCAGGTGCTTGAGAACCGGCAGGACGCCGCCCCTTTGCAGCCCATCGGCGACAGCGGCGGCAACTGCGGCGACCTTCGCAGGCTTATTGCCATACGCGCGATCGCCAATGACGGGATCGCTTCCGGAAGCCGGAACGTCGGCAATGGGCAGACAATCCACGTCGATGCCGAGCGGTGCCAGATCGGACGCGATCAAGCGGCCGCCCAGCCGCGCTGCCGCAAGCCCCAGTTCGGCATCCTGGTCATAAAGTTCGCCGTACCGGGCGCCAGCCGGATAGACCGGCCAGTGCGGCGGCCCCAGGCGTTGCACCCGGCCGCCCTCCTGATCGACCAAAACGGGCGCTTTCCAGCCCACGATTTCACGAAAAGAGCTTACCAAAGCAGCAACTTGATCGGGCGTGCTAATATTTCGCTTAAAAAGGATCAGGCCCCAAGGTTCCGTCTCCTTGAGAAAGGTGCGCTCATTCGACGTGATGGAAGGGCCGGAAAGCCCGGTGATGAATGCGTGCGGCGCCATCGCGGCGAATTAATCCGCGCGCCCGGCAAGGACAAGCATTTGGCCGCTAATTCCTCTGGATGAGGCAGCTTCCGCCGGCAGCTTTCAGACTGCTGCACAGCTGCGCCGCGTCGCCGGCGCTCGCAAAGGGCCCGACCATTGCGCGGTAATAGATGCCTTTGGCGCCAAGATCGGCGCGATGGATCACAACCTGGCGCCCGCCGAGCTGCTTCGGATACTTGCCTTGCAGGGAGCGGAATGAAGCCTGCGCGTCGGCTTCGCTGCGTTGCGAACTGACCTGCACGAATGCGCCATGGGCTGCGCTCGTTGAGCCGTGAGATTTTACGTTTGCCGCCGCCGGCGCGTTGGCAACACGCATGGGCTGCCTGGCTTCCGCCATGCTCGCGTTGCCTCCCGGGCTAAGTGACAGCGGCGTATCGTGCGAAGCGGCAGCCACCCGATGCGCAACCGGCTGTTCGGCGTGATGCGGTGTCGCGGCGTGCCGTGACGAAGGCGGCTCGGAAACGGGATGCCGCGGTTCGGCATCCGCAACGCGACTTTCAGGCGGCGCAGCGACGCGCGGAGTCGCGGGCGCCGGCATCGGCGCTGGTGCAGCGGCAGCAGCCGACGCGGCCGCTGTCGACGCCGGCAAACCCATATCGGGTTGATCCGGACGGATGACGATTGTGTGAATCTTTTTCGGTTCGGTGAAGCTTGAGTCTCCGGACGCCGTTTGCAAAGCCTCGGCGCCGTTCGCTCCCGCTCCGCCCGGCGGAACGATAGCGGGCGACGCACTCTTGATATCGACCGGTGTCTCTTCGCGCGAAACCAGTTTTTCGCTTTGTGCGCGATCACCGACGCGGTCGTAAATGATCTTTCCACCGGCTTTCCGGTCGGCGTCCTTTTGCGGGACGATTTTGCTCGGCGTCGTGTCGGCTTTTATGACCGGCGGCGGCATCGGCGATCCACCGGGACCGAACAGGGCCCGGTAACCGAACGCGCCGGCGGTGCCGATAACGCCCAACGCAAAAATCCCGGCAATCGCGAGAATGCCCAGACGACGGCGCGACGATGATTCATGTGCGTAATAGTCCTCCGGGTAATCGTCCGGCGGCGGTTGCATCTCATCGTCGTAATAAGGCCCGGCTTCGTCGTCGTTCGAACCGCCAACCGCGTTGGGATCGGCGTAATGCTGCGGCTGCGCAGCCTGCCCATGCTGCTGCACCTGCGGCCGATGATCCGGCTGCACGGCTTCGCGCGACTGAACCGCCGCGGGCGTGCGCCGCTGTCCGTATTCCGCAAATGGATCGTTCTGCCCGATGAGGCGCGCAAGCTCGGCCAGCGGATCGTTGGCTGCAGCGTCCACGTTGGCAGAAGAAGCGCCGCGGTTATAAGGGTTCGAGCGAAACGAGCGCTGGGTGTTGGTATCGTCTGCCATTCTGTCCCCGTTTGGCAGCTGCGTTTTGCTTTCTTCCATCCAGCCACCGATGGAAGAGAAGTCTACGCCATTTATCGCATTTCCTCGGGCGCAGAAACGCCAAGCAGCGAGAGCCCGGAGGCGAGTACGGTTACGATCCCCTGTACCAATGCAAGGCGGCCCATGGTCGCTTGTGGATCATTCTGGATAATGAAGCGTAAATGAGGCAAGTCTTTTCCGCGCGTCCACAGCGCGTGAAATTCACTTGCGAGTTCATAGAGATAGAACGAAATCCGGTGCGGCTCATGGGCGAGCGCGGCCGCTTCGATGACGCGGGGAAAGGCTGCAATCCGGCGCATCAGCGAAAGTTCCCCAGAATCGCTCAGGCGATCGAGAGGCGTTCGCTCGAGCATCCTTGCGCGTTCGGCGGCCGAATCCGGCAAATCGGGAAGCATTTCGCGCGCATTGCGGAAGACTGATTCGCCGCGCGCATGTGCGTACTGGACATAAAAAACCGGGTTGTCGCGCGACTGCTCGATAACCTTGGCGAGATCGAAATCCAGCACCGCGTCGTTCTTGCGATAGAGCATCATGAAGCGAACGGCGTCGCGGCCGACTTCGTCCACCACTTCACGCAACGTGACGAACTCGCCCGCGCGTTTCGACATTTTCACCGGCTCGCCGGCGCGCAACAGCTTCACAAGCTGGATGATCTTAACGTCGAGATCGGCCTTGCCGCCGCTCACGGCTTTGACGGCGGCTTGCATGCGTTTGACGTAGCCGCCGTGATCGGCGCCCCACACGTCGATCATGTGTAGAAAACCGCGATCGAATTTCGATTTGTGGTAGGCGATGTCCGACGCGAAATACGTGTAGCTGCCGTCCGATTTCATCAGCGGCCGATCGACATCGTCGCCAAAATCGGTCGAGCGAAAGAGCGTCTGCTCGCGGTCTTCCCAATCCTCCGCCGCACCGCCCTTCGGCGGCGGCAAGCGGCCCTGATAAATTTCACCGCGTGCACGCAACTCATCGATCGTCGCCGCGACCTGATCCTCTCCGCCTGAGGTCAAAGAACGTTCGGAAAAGAAAACATCCTGCGCGACATTGAGAGCGCCGAGATCGGCGCGAATGGCATCCATCATCATCGCGATGGCTTTTGCTCGCACTGCCGGCAGCCATTCGGACTCAGGCTTCGCCAGAAGCGTCTTGCCATGCTCAGCCGCGAGCGCCTCACCGACCGGCTTTAGGTAATCGCCGGGATAAAGCCCTTCCGGAATGGATCCGATATTTTCGCCAAGCGCCTCGCGGTAGCGCAGGTAGGCGGAGCGCGCGAGCACATCGACCTGGGCCCCCGCATCGTTGATGTAGTATTCGCGCGTAACTTCATACCCCGCGAAAGCAAGCAGATTGGCGAGCGCATCGCCAAACACCGCGCCGCGGCAATGCCCCACATGCATCGGCCCGGTCGGATTAGCCGAGACGTATTCGACGTTGACACGTTCTCGCTTGCCAATGTCGCTGCGGCCGTAGTCCGCGCCGCTGCGCAAAACCCTGCGCAGTTCGTCGGCCCACACATGCGATTTGAGCGTGAGATTGATGAAGCCGGGACCGGCGATCTCGACCTTTTCAATAATACTGTCGCCGCGCAGGTTGGCGCCGATCGCTTCCGCCAGATCGCGCGGCTTTTTTCCCGCTTCCTTTGCCAGAACCATCGCCGCATTGGTCGCCATGTCGCCATGCGTGGCATCGCGTGGCGGTTCGACCAAAACGCGCGACACGTCTGAACCCGGTGCAAGCAAAGGCGCCGCGGCTGCACGAACGCGATCGAGCATGTCGGCGAACAGATTCTGGGGGTTTCCGGCGGCATTCATCGTGGCGCTGCCGCTAACGCAATTCAGGCGTCGAGTCAAAATGGCGCGCGTGCTCGACGAGCGCATAGCGGTCGGTCATTCCGGCGATGAAGTCGGCGACGAGCCGGCTGCGCGCCGCTTCGTTGCGCGGGTCGATTCCTTCCGCCCATTCCGCCGGAAGATCGGTCGGCTTGCGCATGTAGTGACCGAACAGATCGCGCACCACGTTCTCGGCGTCGTTCATGATCCGCCACACGCGCTCGTGCCGGTACATCCGCGGATAAAGAAAACCCTTGATACCGGCGTCGCCCGCCAGCATCGCCGATGAAAAGCGGACCATCGGTTCTCTGGCGCCGCGCACGTCATCCGCCGAAACGGGCTTCAGCACGGCAAGCCGGCGCTTGGTCTCGGCGATGACGTCCTCGATCATGCGTGTAATCAACCTGCGTGAAAGCTCGTGCACGCGGCGGGCCGCTGCGAGGTTCTTGTGCTGCGCGTCGATCTCGCCGACGATCTCTCCGATGACGGGCACCTGCGCGACGTCGTCAAGCCCGAACAAATCCGCGCGCAGCCCGTCGTCGATGTCGTGGGCGTCATAGGCAATGTCGTCTGCGATCGCCGCAAGTTGCGCTTCGGCACTCGCAAAGCTCCACAATTGCAGACTTTGCTCCCGGTCATAATCGAGGATCGCGTCCGGAACGCCGCGCTTGGCGTAACGGCCGGCCGGCGCGCCTGTTCGGTCGGTCAGCGGGCCGTTGTGCTTGACTAGCCCTTCCAACGTTTCCCAGGTCAGATTGAGCCCGTCAAAGGCGGGATACGGCCGTTCGAGATGCGTGACGATGCTCAATGCTTGCGCGTTATGGTCGAATCCGCCGTGCTCGGCGAGACAAGCATCGAGCGCGCGTTCTCCTGCGTGCCCGAACGGCGGATGACCCAGATCGTGTGCAAGCGCCAAACCTTCGCTTAGATCTTCATCGAGCCCGAGGGCGCGCGCGAGCGACCGCGCGATCTGCACCACTTCCAGGGTGTGCGTGAGCCGCGTCCGGTAATGATCGCCTTCGTGGTAGACGAACACTTGCGTCTTGTGGGCGAGACGGCGGAAAGCCGCCGAGTGAATAATGCGGTCGCAATCGCGGCGGAAATCGTTGCGCGTCGCGCTGGGCGGCTCGGCGTAGAGCCGCCCCCGGCTTTTCAATGGATCGGCCGCATAAATGGCGCGTTCGCAACCGGCTTCGATAGCCATCGTCTACATTGACCCTGGAGGCCCCCGCACTTAACTATCAGGAAAGCGCTCTGCCAATAGAGTGCGGCTTGGAAAGGCCAACATGACCCCAGGCGTCACAGTCAGCGAGCGGGCGGCGCGGCGGATCGGCGAAATCCTCAAGCGCGAGCCGGCAGGCACGATGCTGCGCGTCAGCGTCGAAGGCGGCGGCTGCTCGGGATTTCAGTACAAATTCGACATGGAGCGGAGCAAGGCCGAGGACGACATCGTCATTGCTCATGATGGCGCGACCGTCCTCATCGATCCGGTATCGATCGGCTTCATGGCCGGCTCCGAGATTGATTTCGTCGAGGACCTGATCGGCGCTTCGTTCAAGGTGAAAAACCCGAACGCGACCGCGTCCTGTGGCTGCGGCACCAGCTTCGCGCTGTAGTTTTGCGTCATTGCCGGGGCTCGACCCGGCAATCCAGCCTTTTTCGAAAAGAATGGATGCGCGGGCCTTCGCCCGCTGAAGGGGTTCGGAACGAAGCTCATCAACAAATGCTTCGGCCCGCAGGCAGGTCAAGCCCGCGCGTGACGGTACGTCATTCCGCCGCGATCGCCGCGGGCGCTTCCGGGACCTCTTCGAGTTGCGGCTCGAGCCGGCGCTTGAGCATGCGATCGAAGCGGTCGAGATAGAGATAGATAACGGGCGTGATGTAAAGCGTCAGAAGCTGCGACAAACACAATCCGCCGACGACCGCAACGCCGAGTGGCTGGCGCAATTCGGCGCCCGCGCCCGTGCCGAGCGCGATCGGCAAGGACCCGAAGATCGCCGCGAACGTCGTCATCATGATTGGGCGGAAGCGCAGAAGCGCCGCTTCGCGGATCGCTGCTTCAGCCGAGAGACCGACACGGCGGCGCTCGATGGCGAAATCGATCATCATGATCGCGTTCTTCTTCACGATACCGACCAGCATGACGATGCCGATCATCGCGATCACCGACAAATCCATCCTGAACAGCATCAGCGTCAGGATCGCGCCGATGCCGGCGGACGGCAGACCTGAAATGATCGTGATCGGATGAATGAAGCTTTCATAGAGAATGCCGAGCACAACATAGGCCGCAAAGATCGCCGCAAGAATCAGAATGCCCTGCCCGCGCAATGAATCCTGGAAGACTTGAGCGGTGCCCTGGAAGCCGGTGGTGATCGTTGCTGGCAGCCCTTCCTCACGCTCCAATTTGGTGATTGCATCGACCGCCTGACCGAGCGAAAAGCCGGGAGCGAGATTGAACGAGATCGTGACCGCGGGCTGCTGGCCCTGGTGATTGACCTGGAGCGGCCCGACCGAAGGCGCAAAGCGCGTCACCGCAGAGAGCGGAACGGTCGTGCCGTTCGTCGTCTTGAGATAGATGCGGTTAAGGTCGTTGGGGCTCGCACGATAACCGGGCAACGTCTCCAGAATGACCTGATAATCGTTCGCCGGCGTATAAATGGTGGCGACCTGTCGCGTGCCGAACGCGTTATAGAGCTCCTGCCGAACCTGATCGACGCTGACGCCGTAAACCGCCGCCTGTTCGCGATCGACGACGACGTTGATCTGCGGGTTCTTGATGTAAAGATCGGTCGTGACGTCCAGCAGGCCGGGGATTTTCGCGATGCGGTCGCGCAATTCCGGCGTCAACCGGTAGAGTGTGGCGGTGTCGTTGGATTGCAGCGTGTACTGATACTGACTCTTGGCCAGCTTGCCGCCAAGATTGATGTTCTGGATCGGCTGGAAGAAGACAGCCATGCCCGTAACGACATTCGCTTCCTTGCGCAGACGCGCGAGAATAGCGCCGAGCTTGGGGCGCTCATCTTGCGGCTTGAGCGCAACCAGCATGCGTCCGTTGTTCGACAATGAGTTCGGTCCGCCGGCTCCGACGGTTGAGTTGACGTAATCGACCGCCGGATCGGCACGAATGATATCGGCGACCTTGCGCTGGCGCTCCGTCATCGCATCGAAACCGATGTCCGTATTTGCTTCCGTAATGGCAAGCACGTAGCCGGTATCTTCGATCGGGAAAAACCCCTTCGGCACGACGATGTAGAGATATATCGTGCCCGCGATGGTCGCGAGCGTGACAACAAGCATAAGCGATTTGACGCTCAGCACCTTGTCCAGCGTGTATTCGTAGGTCCTCAGCAAGAGTTCGAAGAACCGCTCGAATCCGCGAAGCACGAAATTCTGCTTCTCTTCGCCGTGATGCGCCTTCAACACGCGCGCGCACAGCATCGGCGTCAATGTCAGCGAAACGAATCCCGAGACGACGATGGCGACCGAAATCGATACGGCGAACTCGCGGAACACACGGCCGACCATGCCGCCCATCAGCAGGACGGGAATGAAGACCGCGATGAGCGAGAACGTGATCGAAATAATCGTGAAGCCGATTTCGCGAGAGCCCTTCAATGCCGCCTCGAACGGCCGCATCCCGCCCTCGATATGACGCACGATGTTCTCGAGCATCACGATAGCGTCGTCGACAACGAAGCCGACGGACAACGTCAGCGCCAGCAGCGTCATGTTGTTGATGGAGAAGCCGAAGGCATACATCGCCGCACAGGTGCCGATCAGCGACACCGGGACGGCAAGCGCCGGGATGATCGTGGCCGAAACCTTGCGCAGGAACAGGAATATCACCATGACCACGAGGCAAATCGCGATCGCCAGCGTCTCCTGCACATTGGCCACCGCCGCGCGAATCGAGATCGACCGGTCGAACAGCGGCTGCATCTGGATCGAAGGCGGCACCTGTGCCCGCATGGTCGGCAACGCCGCGCGGACCTGATCCACGACCTGGACGGTGTTGGCATCCGGCTGCCGCTGGATGGCCAGCACAATAGCGCGTGCATCGTTGAACCAGGTGGCGACCTGATCGTTCTCGACGCTGTCGACCACGCGCGCGATCTGGTTGAGCTTGACCGGCGCCCCGTTCCGGTAGGCGACGACCACGTCGCGATAATCGGCGGCGTGCTCAATTGCGCCGGTGGCAAGCAGGGTTACGTTACGATCCTTGCCGGTCAGCGTTCCGACCGGCGTGCTGGAATTGGCTTTCGCCACCACCGCACCGACATCGGACAGCGCGATGTTGCGCGCAGCCGCCTCAACCGGATTGACCTGCACGCGCACGGCGAATTTCTGCGCGCCGTAGACCAGCACCTGTGCGATGCCGGGCATCTGCGAAATCTGCGGCGCAAGCACGGTCTCGGCGTAATCGTCGACGGTTGACAGCGGAATCGTGTCGGATCGCAGGCTCAGGTAAAGCACCGGGAAGTCGCCCGGATTGACCTTGCGGAAATATGGCGGAGTCGTCATTTCGACCGGCAGCCGGCGGGCGGCCGTCGCAAGCGCCGTCTGCACGTCAAGCGCGGCGCCGTCGATGTTGCGGCCGAGATCGAACTGGATCGTGATTTGCGACTGGCCGAGCGACGATGATGAATTCATCGACGAGATACCGGCGATTGTCGAAAGCTGCCGCTCGATCGGAGAGGCAACCGACGCCGCCATGGTTTCAGGGCTCGCGCCCGGCAACAATGCCGTGATCTGGATGGTCGGAAAGTCGACCGCCGGCAGCGCCGCGACCGGCAGCAGACGATAGGCAAATGCCCCAAACACGATCAACGACGCCGTCATCAGCGTCGTCAGAACCGGCCGGCGGATACAAGTCTCTGAAATATTCATGACTTCAGCTGCCGGCCGTTTTCGCTTCGCGAATGTTCACGTGCGTGCCGTTCGACAGCAGCAATTGCCCGTCGGTCACAACCGTTTCGCCGCCGGAAATCCCGGAGCTGATGACGGTATAACGGTCGACCGCGCGCTCGACCTTGACCGGCTGGACGTGCGCGACACCGTCCTTGACGACAAAAATGAAATTGCCGGTCTGGCTGACCTGCACCGCAGCCGTGGGAACGACCACCGCTTCCTCTTCGCGCAAGGTCAACTCGGCGTTCACGAGCGTGCCGGGCCACAGAATTTCGTCCTTGTTCGGCATCGTGGCGCGGACCGTCGCCATTCCGGTCGCCGGATCGACCGTATTCTCGATCATCGTCACCTGCCCGGCGGCGCGCTTTTCTTCGCCCGGCACAATCGCTTCGATGCTGGCCGTTTCGCCGGCCAGCGCGTGGCGAATATCCGGAAGATTCTTTTGCGGCACGGTGAAGGTGACATAGACGGGCGCCATCTGGTTGATGACGGCCATCGGTGTCGTATCCGCTTGCCGCACGAAATTCCCGACTTTCACGTTGGCCGCGCTGATGCGGCCGGAAATCGGCGCCGTCACCTTGCAATAGCTCAATTGCACTTTGAGGTTGTCGAGCAATCCTTCGTCGGCCTTGATCGCGGCGGTGAAGACATCGGCCTGAGTCTTGGCGTTATCGAGGTTGACGACCGGCGTTGCGCCTTTGGCAACCAGATCCGTGTAACGCTTCACGTCACGCTCGGCGCCGGCAAGTTGCGCCCTGTCGCGGGCGATCATGCCTTCGGTTTGCGCAATCTGCGCCTCGATGGCGCGCCCATCGAGCGTAAACAGCAACTCGCCTTTTTCGACGCGCGCGCCGTCACGAAAATGAACGCCGACGATGTTGGTGTCGACGCGCGCCTTGAGCGCCACGCTGGCAATGGGCGTGACCGTTCCGAGCGCATCCAGTTTGACCGGGACCTGCTTTCGCTCTGCCATCGCAACGTTTACGGCGACGACGCGGGCCGCCTGCCTTTGCGCGCGCGCAGACGCATCGCCCGCGCTCCAGAAGATGCGGACGAGCACAACGGTACCGATGAGGGCGAGCGCCGCCGCCCCAAAAAGCCACTTTCGTTTGTTCATCGGCAAATGCCGGCCCGGTTCCTTTGCCCCGCCAGGGCGTCCTCTTGCTTGCGGAAGCAATTTTCCACAACGGGGGCCGCATTACCCCCTAATTTAGCATATAAACGGCGGCGGCTGCATATCCCTGCGGTGGCTGATAAACACGCGAAAAGCGGCCTTATTCATCCCCGCCGCCGGAGACCGCCATGCGCGTTGCGACCTGGAACGTCAATTCGGTTAAGCAGCGCCTCGAAAACATCCTGGCCTGGCTGGCCGAGCGCAAGCCGGACATCGTCTGCCTGCAGGAAATCAAGTGCGTCGACGAGCTTTTCCCGCGCGAGGCCTTTGAGGACCTTGGCTACAACGTGGCCGTGCACGGCCAGAAAGCCTTTAACGGGGTCGCCCTTTTATCGAAGCTGCCGTTCGACGAGGTGGCGCCCGGACTGATCGGTGACGACGAGGACGTGCAGGCCCGCTTCCTGGAGGCGCAAGTATCGGCCGGCGGCCGCGTTGTCAGGGTTGTCAGCTTGTACCTGCCTAACGGAAATCCGGTTGCAACGGATAAATACAATTACAAGATCAAATGGATGGATCGGCTTATTTCATTCTCACGTGAGCGGCTGAAACTGGAAGAGCCATTTTTGCTATGCGGCGACTATAACGTCATCCCAAGCCCGTCTGACGCGCGCAATCCAGCCGCCTGGGTGAACGACGCACTGTATCTGCCGCCCACGCGCGAGCGCTTTCGCGCGCTATGCAATCTCGGTCTTGCCGATGCCGTTCGTGCGGCAAGCGATGACGGCGACCTTTACACGTTCTGGGATTATCAGGCGGGAGCCTGGGCCAAGAATGACGGCATTCGCATCGACCACATCCTGCTCTCACCGCAAGCGGCCGATCGAATGATCGATGTCGGCATTGATCGACATGTTCGCGGGTGGGAAAAGCCGTCCGACCACGTGCCGGTTTACGTCGAACTCGCCATTGAGACCGGCTGACGGCTTTTACTCTCGCCGCGTTTTGAGCCAGCGCTCGAGATAGACCAGCGCCAATGCCCGCTCGTCTTCCGTCGCCTGTTTGAAGGCGCTGGAATAGAGCTTGTTGATCCAGGTTTGATCCGGCTTGGCGCTGTCCTTGGCGAGCGTGAGCCACATCAGGCCGAGCGCCGCCTGGCGCGGAACCTTGTCGCCGGAAAACAGCATGGCTCCGAGTGTCGCCTGCGCCTGGCATTGCCCCTTGTGCGCAGCCAGGAGCAACCAGCGGGCCGCCTGTCGCGCGTCGCGCTGAACGCCTACACCGTCAAGGTAAAGCCGCGCGAGATGAAACTGCGCATCCGGATCGCCGAAATACGATGCCGCATAGGCAAACATCTGGCGCGCGCGTTCCGGATCCGGCGTGATTTTGGTGTTCGGAATGCCTTCCAGATAATAGTTCCCGAGCGCAACGAAGGCGTTGGCGACAAAGCGCGCGCGCGGAGTCGCCGGGTTATCTTCAGCATGGCCGTCGGCAATGCTGCGGAAGTATTTGAATGCACGCAAATCATCCTGCGGAACGCCATCGCCTTCCGCGTACATCCGCCCCAACTTCCATTGCGCCAGCGCGTGGCCCTTCTCGGCGGCGTATTCGAGAGCGGTCAGGCCCTTTGCCGTTTCGCCACTTCGCAGCGCCTCGGAGCCTGCCCGGAAGGCTTGCATCGGGGTAAGGGCAAGCGCGTCGCTGCTCGATCGTGTTCCGTCGAAAGCCAGAGCCGGACCGAACGCAAGCCCGATGCCAATCACCGCAACGCGCAGGAGGACGTCAGGAATCCGCATAACACGCCTTTTCGCCCGCCCCGCCCGGATGGGTGACCGCGCCGTTCACAGCCGGCCCGACTTGCTGCGCGTATTTCCATAAGTAACCGGAGCCGTATTCGTTCTCGCGCGGCTTCCACTGCGCTTTGCGCTTGGCCAGTTCGTCGGCCGAAAGCTTGACGTCGATCGTGCCCTTTTCGGCATCGATCTCGATGATGTCGCCATCGCGGATCAGGCCGATCGGCCCGCCAATCGCCGCTTCGGGCCCGACGTGCCCGATGCAGAAGCCGCGGGTCGCGCCGGAGAAACGGCCATCTGTGATGAGGGCGACCTTTTCGCCCGCGCCCTGGCCGTAGAGCGCGGCCGTGGTCGAGAGCATCTCGCGCATGCCGGGGCCGCCTCTGGGCCCCTCATAGCGGATTACCAGCACTTCGCCGTGTTTGTAGGTCTTGTTTTTGACCGCCGCAAAGCAGGCTTCCTCACCATCGAAGCAGCGCGCGGGCCCGGAAAACTTGAGCGTCTTCATGCCGGCGATCTTCACGATCGCGCCTTCGGGGGCGAGATTACCTTTGAGGCCTACGACGCCGCCGGTTACCAGCAATGGTTTATCCGCCGGATGAACAACGTCCTGATCCGGGTTCCATTTCACGTTCTTGAGGTTTTCGGCAATCGTGCGGCCGGTAACCGTCATGCAGTCGCCATGGAGGAATCCATGGTCGAGTAGCGTCTTCATCAAAAGCGGCACACCGCCGGCTTCGAACATGTCCTTGGCCACGTAGCGGCCACCCGGCTTCAAATCCGCAACGTAAGGAGTCTTTTTGAAGATTTCCGCCACGTCGAACAGGGTGAACTCAATGCCGCACTCGTGCGCGATCGCCGGCAGATGCAGCGCCGCATTGGTCGAGCCGCCCGTGGCTGCAACCACGGCCGCGGCATTTTCGAGTGCCTTGCGCGTGACGATATCGCGCGGGCGCAAGTTCGCCCGGATCAGGTCAATGATCATCTCGCCTGCGAGCATGCAGAACTTGTCGCGGATTTCGTACGGCGCCGGCGCGCCGGCCGAATAAGGCAGCGCCAGACCGATGGCTTCCGAAACGGTCGCCATCGTATTGGCGGTGAATTGCGCGCCGCAGGCGCCCGCTGACGGACACGCGTTCTGCTCGAGAATGTCGAGATCGGCGTCCGACATCTTGCCGACCGAATGCTTGCCGACGGCCTCGTAAACGTCCTGGATGGTGACCGGCTGGCCTTTGAACGTGCCGGGCAGGATGGAACCGCCGTAGATATAGATCGCCGGCACGTTGAGGCGGCACATCGCCATCATCATGCCCGGCTGCGACTTGTCGCAACCGGCAATGCCGATCAGCGCATCATAGGCGTGACCGCGCACGGTCAGTTCCACGCTGTCGGCGATCACCTCGCGCGAGGGGAGCGACGCCCTCATGCCGGCGTGACCCATGGCGATGCCGTCGGTAACGGTGATCGTGCAGAACTCGCGCGGCGTGGCGCCGCCGGCGGCAACACCCTTCTTTGCGGCCTGAGCCTGCCGCATCAGCGCGATATTGCAGGGAGCAGCTTCGTTCCAACAGGTGGCTACGCCGACGAAGGGCTGATGGATTTGCTCGGTGGTGAGCCCCATCGCGTAATAGAAGGCGCGGTGCGGCGCCCGCTCGGGGCCCTCTGTCGCGTGCCGGCTGGGGAGTTTGGCCTTGAGACTGGTCTTCGCGTCCATTCCTGATCCGGCCCCCAGCCCCCACTCCGCCCGGCCCAGCCGCGCGAACGCGACCACTAAAACCTAAGTGCCCCAACGGCTTGTCTTAGATTTTTGTGTCGGCGAAGGGTATGGCCAAATCGCGGCGCAACGGCCTTAACGGC
>DASUKT010000249.1:0-5083 GCA_036278575.1 Pseudolabrys sp.
GCGGCGGAGTGATTTTTTACCTCCCCCTGAAAGGGGGAGGTCGGCCGCCAGCGCAAAGCGATGGCGGCCGGGTGGGGTCAGGCGTACGAAATTAAGTGACCCCCTCCCTAGCCCTCCCCCTTTCAGGGGAGGGAAATCACACCGACACGGGCTCGGTGCCGAGTTCGCGATAGAGACCGTGTTTCGCACCGTCGGCAAACAACTCCTCCTTCGCCAACTCAATCGATACCGAGCGCACGCGCTGCGCATCAGGTTCTGTCGCCGGCACGGACTTGCCTTGTGATGCGGCTTCCGCTGCACGCAGTATCATGCGCCGCGTCATGATGATGCCCTTGTCGGTCGCGCACAGATGCTCCCTGGTACGGTCCTGAATCGGGCCCATGCTTTCCTGAATGGAAGCATCCTGCATCGCAATGCCGTCGACGCCGGTCGCGCTGTGGCCGTGGCGTTGCGCGTCACGGTCCATCAAATAATTGTTCGCTTTATTGGCAAGCGGAATGAATGTGCCGGGCACGTATTTCACGTGAATACCCTCGCCTTCGCGCATCGCCGCAATTTCCGATTCTTTCAGCGCACGGCTCGGGTGGTAATTGATGCTCCAGGCCCAGCAGTTCTCGTCGTCGATCGGCACCCACGCATGCGCACCGAGCGGATGGCCCGCACGCGGCGGGATGATCGTGTACCAGGGCATGATCCACGGCGTGATGCGCCAGTAATATTTCTCGGCATCGGCGTTTCGGCGCGCGCCGATCAACAGGCCTCCGGAAAATTCCTGCACGTCGAAATGCGGCATGCGGTCTTGTTCGTTGTACTGGTTGCCTTTCGAGCCCTTGAACAGCGGGTCTTTGTTAAGCTCGGAGCCGTGTAGCCACGAGACATGACTTGAATCGATGCCGCCTTCCATCGCCTGCAGCCAATTGCATTCCTGCAAGCGCTTCGACACGAAACGCTGCTCCGGTTTCACATCGGTCCACTCCAGCGCAGGCGGTGGCGGCTGCAATTCCGGCGGACCCATATAGGCCCAGACGATGCCGGCCTTCTCGATGCAAGGATAGGATTTCAGCTTGATGTTCTTGCGGAAGCCGCTCTCGTCCGGCTCGGAAGGCAGGTCGGTGCACTGGCCGGTCACGTCGTATTTCCAGCCGTGATAATGGCAGCGGAGGCCGCAATCCCTGTTCTCGCCGAACCAAAGCGAGACGCCGCGATGCGCGCAGAATTCATCGATCAGGCCGATGCGGCCTTCGCTGTCGCGGAACGCGATCAGCTTCTCGCCCATCAGTGTGACCTTGACCGGCGGGCAATCGCGCTCGGCAATCTCCTCCGCCAGCAGGAACGGCGCCCAGTAGCGCCTAAGCAATTTGCCCATCAGGGTGCCGGGACCGGTACGGCTTAGTTGATCGTTCTGTTCACGCGATATCATGGCGGGCAGTTTCCTTGCTTTGCGAGGCCTTGCGGGTGCGCCATTATAGGCAGCCGTTAAAGCCGGGAAAGACAACAGCAATGCCTCTGCCGCGCATCGCCATTGCAACCGGAGACCCCGCGGGAATCGGGCCGGAGATCGCGCTCAAGGCGGCGCTCGATCCTCGCGTAACGACGCTGTGCCGGCCGTTACTGGTGGGCGATCCGGCGGTTGTCGAGATGCATGCGAAAGCAGCCGGGCTTGCGCCAAAAGTGAACGTCGTCGCCAGGGTCGCGGAGGCGGACTGGTCGAACGGAGCGGTGACCCTGCTCGACGCGAGGGACGGCACGAATACGCCTGTAAAGATCGGCACGGTCGATGCGGCTTACGGGCGGGCCTCGCTCGCCGCCGCACGCCGCGCGATCAGGGCCGCGCTCGCCAGCGAAGTCGACGCGGTTGTCGCGGCGCCGCAGACCGAGCGGTCGATTGCGGCAGCCGGAATCCATTTCGACGGCTACCCGTCGTTCGTTGCACGCGAGACCGGCACGCCGGTGAACGACGTCTATCTGATGATCTGCTTCGACGACAGCCGCATCGTGCATGCCACGTTGCACGTGAGCGTGCGCGAGGCGATTGCTCTCATCACGTGCGAAAGCGTCGAGCGCGTGATCCGCGTGACCGATGCATCACTGAAGAAACTTGGTATCGCGAAACCGAAGATTTTCGTCAGCGGCCTCAATCCGCATGCCGGCGAGGAAGGTCTGTTCGGCCGCGAGGAGATCGAGATCATCATTCCGGCGATCGAACGCGCCGCCAAAGATGGCATCGAGGCTACGGGCCCGTTCGGCGCCGACACCATGTTCCGCAAGCAAGGCTGCGACGCCTACATCGTGATGCTGCACGACCAAGGGCACATCGCCGCCAAGCTGCAAGCGTTCAATCGCACCGCCGGGCTGTCGATCGGCTCGCCCATCCTGTTTTCGTCGGTTGCGCATGGCAGCGCACACGACATTGCCGGCAAAGGCGTCGCCGATCATGGCAACATGGTCGAGGCGATCACGCGCCTGGCCAAGGTGAGCGCGGGATAAGGCTTGCTTTCCGTTCGTCCCCGCGAAAGCGGGGACCCAGAGCTAAAGAATTGGATTCCCGCTGGAGCCTGCACCCGCGCAGGCGGGTGCGGGAATGAACGGTGAGACACCGCCGTGGGCCGAAGTTTTTACCGCCTCGGCGGCGGAGGCAGCGCGCTGCTGCTGATCGAGCCGGTCGAGTTCGAACGCATCTGATTGACCGGCACGCTTTGCGCGGGCGCCTGCGCAACGGAAGCTGGCGCAGTGCTGGCGACCTCCGGCGGCTTGCCGCCGGGCAAAACGACGACGCGGGTGCCGACCTGCACACGATCGTAAAGATCTTCGATGTCCGAATTCAGCAGGCGGATGCAGCCCGAGGACACGAACGTGCCGATTGTCGACGGCTGATTGGTGCCATGGATGCGGTAAAGCGTGTGGCCGAGGTAGAGCGCGCGCGCGCCGAGCGGGTTGCCCTCGCCGCCCGCCATCATGCGCGGCAAATATGGCTGACGCTCGATCATCTCCGCCGGCGGATACCAGTCCGGCCATTGCGCCATGCGCGAGATGCGTTCGGTACCGGTCCAGGTGAAGCCTTCGCGGCCGACGCCAATGCCGTAACGCAGCGCCTTGCCATGACCGAGCACGAGATAAAGGAAGGTGTGCGGCGTATCGATGATGATGGTCCCGGCGGGCTGTCTTGTGGTGTAATTCACAAGTTGCCGGCGAAGCTCGGGCGATAATTCCTTTGGAGAGCCCTGCTCCGGCTGATCCTCCGGCGGCAAAGCCGCCGCTCCGCCGGGTGCGGACGCCGGCGCAGCGCCAACCGCGCCGGGGGGACGCATAACGTCCGGTCCATCCATGGGGGTAGCGCCCGCCCCCATCTGATCGTTGCGTGCGGCAAATGCCGGCGCAGGCGGAGCCGCGTCGTTGTCGACGAAATAACCGGAAGGCGGCGGGCCATAATCTGAGGCGGGTGGCGGCGCGGGGCCCCGATAAACTCTTTGCGATGGCGCGCTATATTGCGCCGCAGCTTCGCCGCCAGACACGACAAACGACAGCAGCAAAGCCGCGACAACGGCACCGGACCGAAGCATCATCACCCACCCGATATGGCCAGAATCAACCCTTGCGGGCGCCTAATTGCTCCCGGATGGCGGCACATTCAAGACTATATTGGGGCCGGCGGATGTCGCCCCCAACCCACGCCTCAGCGAATTGCGGAATGCCCCGCGGTGTTGGCGGGGCGCAACAGCAGCAGCACCAGCGGAACCATCACAGCCGTGAAAACGGCGGCCAGCCAGAACACGTCGATATAGGCGAGCAGTGTCGATTGCTGCGTAACCACCTGCCCAAGCCAGGCGACCGCAAGCTGCTTGGCATGGACTGCCGAAGCGCCGAGCGCCTCGAAGTGCTGCATCACTTGCCGGCTTACGTCCTGATAGGCCGGTGAGGCGGCAAAGACGTGTTCCGTGAGGCGGACCTGATGAAACTGCGAGCGTTGTGCAAGCTCGGTGTTGGCGAGCGAGATGCCGATACTGCCGCCGAGATTGCGTGACACGTTGATGAGCGCGGAAGCCTGATTGGTTTTTTCCGGCGGCAGACCGGCATAAGCAGCCGTGTTGATCGGGATGAACAGCAGCGGCAGCGCGACCATCTGGAACACGCGCGCCCACGTAAAAAATTCGAAACTGGCATCCGGCGAGAGCGACGTCATGTGCCACATTGCACACGCGATCACCGCCATGCCGAACGCGATGAGATATTTCGCCGGAATGCGGCCCGATATGGCCCCCGCAAGCGGCGTCACCATAAGCATCGCGATACCGCCTGGCATCAACGCCAATCCGGACAAATAGGCGGTATAGGCAAAATTGGTTTGCAGAAGCTGCGGCAGGAGCTGCGTCGAGGCGAAAAGAATGGCGCCGACCGCCATCATGATCGCAAACGCCGTCCCGAACTGCCGCCGGAACAACAGCCGCACATCGACGATCGGATCCTCACGCGAGAATTCCCAGGGCAGAAACAGCAGGAATGCGACGATCGAAGCGGCAGAAAAGAGCAGGATGAAATCCGAATTGAACCAGTCCTCGCGCTGGCCTTTGTCGAGCACGATTTCGAGACAGCCGAGAAAAAGCGCGACCAAAACGAAGCCGATCCAGTCCATATTCAAGCCCCGCGCCAGCCGCTCCCGCCGTTCGCGCTTCAGTGCCTCCGGCTCCACGAGCAGCCAGTGCACGAGCCCGAGCGAGAGCAGCCCGAAGGGCAGATTGATGAAGAAAATCCAGTGCCAGGATGCATTGTCCGTTATCCATCCGCCCAATGTCGGCCCGACCGTCGGCGCGATGATGACCGCGACGCCGTATAGGGCAAACGCCTGCCCCCGTTTCTCGGGCGGAAAGCTGTCGGCGAGGATCGCCTGCTCGCTCGGCGCCATGCCGCCGCCGCCCAAGCCTTGCAGGATACGGAACACGATGAGCGCCTGCAGATTCCACGCAATCCCGCACAGGAACGAGGCTGCCGTGAAGGTTGCGACGCAAAGCATGTAATAGCGCTTGCGGCCGATCACGCCGGAAAGCCAGCCGCTCACCGGAATGACGACCGCATTGGCGATGAGATA
>DASUKT010000250.1:0-3895 GCA_036278575.1 Pseudolabrys sp.
CCTGCTTATTATTATGGTCCGCCTGCTTACTACTACGGACCCTATGGGGGATGGGGTTGGCACCGGCATTGGCATCGCTGGTGATCAGTTACACCCTGCGCTTCTGCTTCTGCCTGAGCGATCACGTACTCATAAAAAAAGAGGCGCGGCCTCCAGCGGGGAGCTGCCGGAGGCCGCGCGTGGACGCCGTCTACGCTCGCGCGATGCGAAACGGCGCGGGAGCCAGTGATCGGTAATCAGTGTTCAGTAATCAGATCGTCGATTTTGCCTCCTGTTTTGCGCGCACCTTTAAGGCGGCTGATTACTGACCACTGATCCCTGACTAGAATGGCAGCAACACATCGAGCACCTGTTGGCCGTAACGCGGCTGCTGGATATCAGTGATCTGGCCGCGCCCGCCGTACGAGATGCGCGCTTCCGCAATCTTGCTGGAGTCGATCGTGTTGTCGCTTTCAATGTCTTCCGGCCGGACGATGCCGGCAACGATCAACTCCCGAACCTCAAAGTTGACCCGGATCTCCTGCTTGCCTTCGATGACGAGATTTCCGTTCGGCAGTACTTGTGTCACCACCGCCGCCACGTTGGTCGTCAGGGCTTCCTGACGTGTGACCGTACCCTTGCCGTCGGTCGCCGACGAGGAGTCTTCGGTGACGATACGGCCCGGAATGACGGTATTGAAAATCGGCACCTTGGCCAGGCCCAAAAAGTTGTCGACGCCCGTGTCTTCCTTGTTGGTGCGGGTGCGTTGCGTCTCGTTGCTGATGTTCGCCTGGTCGGTGAAGTTCACCTTCACCGTCAACAGATCGCCAATCTGATGTGCGCGTTGATCCTTGAAGAATGCGCGCGATCCGTTTCGCCAAAGCGAATTGGGGTTGTAGGACGCAGGTTGCGCTGCCGGCATCGGCATCTGCACGGGTTTGTAGCCAGGCCGCGCCGTCGGATTGTTGACGGCCGTCAGCGGCGGCGGCTCGCCGATATGCCTGAGCCGGTCGATCGCCGCGCAACTTGTCAGCAGCAGGCAGGCCGTCGCGCTCAGCAGGGCACCACGCAAGACCGAACATGCAGTCATGGGTATCACTCTCGTTTGCCGCGCGTTGGCGTTTCGGCGGAGGTCTCGTTATGCGTCGCTGCGTTCTCGGCAATCTGCACCATCGTGCCGCCGACAAGAACATGACCGGGGCCGGCAACCGTGCCTTGCACAGTCCGCTTCGATTGTTCGTTGAGAACGCTGACGAGGTCACCTTGCGCGCCGGATTCGAGCGCTTTGCCGCGCATCGTGAGCGTGATTCCGGGCACGCGATAGACCAGTGTGACGGCCTGGTCGCGCTGCACGAGATCGGGCTTCATCAGCTCGAAGCGGCGCAGCGGTCGCTGCGGCTGGATCGAGCTGCGTGCGGCCGATCCGATCGCCTGTTCAGGACTGGAGATCGCGTCAGCGCCGACTTCTGCGCGCGGTCGCCGCTCCGTAACGATGTCGGACGACTTGATGATATCGCCGCGGTTGATCGCGCGCGCGAGCATGACCACCGTTGTCGTCGGGGTTGCAATGCCGGTAAAGCGCTGCGCATATCCGGCGCTGCCGGCGCCGTGAATTTCGACGGTGGCGCTAAAACGTCCGCTGTGCCGCTCGAAGGTAAGCCGCGTGACGTGCGGCTCTCCCTTGACCGCCTTGGGTACATAGACCGGGCCCAAGCCGCGATCGAAATTTAGCGCAAGGTCGTCCGGTCCGCCGAGCGAATAGCGCGTCGCGAGCGCGCGCGCGATGATCGATTCGATTTCGTTCGCCGCAACGGTACGTGCCGCGCGCGTGACGACCACTTCGTCGAGTCCGGCGGTATCGAGACCGACGATCGCGTGTGCGCGCACGGCCTCCGCCACGCGTTGCGCAGACACGGTGCCGGTCGAACCGAGATCGGGCGCGCGGAAGATCGGTACGTCGGCGACGATTCCGGCGTTCGCCACAAGATCGCCGATGCGAACGACGTCGCTTGAAACGACCGCTTCGGCACGCAGCCGCGGCTTGGGCGGGTCGAGTGCGGCGAGATTCTGCGCCGCCGCGGGCGCCCATGCGAGCAACGAAGCGAACACGATCAAACCGACGCGTCGTAATGATCGGATCATGATGGCCGCCTCTAGTGCATCAGATTGGAGGCCGTCGACAGCATCTGGTCGGCGGCAGTGATGACTTTCGAATTCATCTCGTACGCGCGTTGCGCCGCGATCAGGTTGCTGATCTCAGTGACCGAGTCGACGTTCGATTGTTCAAGGCTTCCCTGCTGCAGATCGCCGGCGCCGTCGGTCGCGGGCAATCCGTCCTGCGGCGTTCCGGAAGCGGGCGTTTCGGTGTACATGTTGTCGCCGATCGACAGCAGGCCAGCCTGGTTGATGAAGCGGGTGAGCGTAAGTTGTCCAAGCACGGTCGGTGTCGTCGAGCCTTGCGGGATGACCGACACCTGACCTTGCGGGCTGATGGTGAGACCGGTTGCATTGGGCGGGATCGTGATGGTCGGCTGCACGAGATTGCCTTGTGCCGTCACGATGCGGCCTTGCTGATCCATCTGGAACGAGCCGTCGCGGCTGTAAGCGAAGGTGCCGTCGGGCAATTGGATTTTGAAGAACCCGTCGCCGCGGATCGCGACGTCGAGGCTGCCGCCGGTTTGCGTCAGCGTGCCTTGCGTCATCAGCCGCGGCGTTCCGACCGTCTTCACGCCGGAGCCTATATCGACGCCGACCGGAAGGATGTTGCCCTGCGACGACGTTTGCGTGCCGATGCGGCTCACGTGGTCGTAAAGCAGGTCCTGAAATTCGACGCGCTGGCGTTTGTAGCCGGTCGTCGTCATGTTCGCGAGATTATTGGAGATGACCTGGACATTGAGCTCCATGGCCATCATTCCCGTCGCGGCGGTCAGCAACGCACGCATGATCTAACTCCTCTTCTTCGTCAGGCCGGCACGTCGGCGAGTTTGTCGATCGACGATTGGCCGAGGTCGGCTTGCTGTTGCAGCATGGCTGCGACTTGCGCGTAGCTGCGCGTGATCTCGATCATGCGCGACATCTCGACGACGGCGTGCACGTTTGATTTTTCGATCGAGCCCTGGATGACGGTTGTTGTCGTATCGACCGGCTGTGACTGCGCGCCACTGTCGGCCGTGAACAGGCTTTTGCCCTCTTTGTGCAACTGTTGCAGGTTGGCGAAATTCACGAGCCGCAACTTGCCACGCTGCGAGTCCTGGATCGATGTTCCTTCGCGCACGCTGATCGTGCCGTCGGGGCTGATCTCGATCTGCCGGTCGTTGCGCTGAAATCTTATCGGACCGCCGTCGCCGAGGACTTCGTAGCCGTCGCTGGTAACGAGCTCACCGTCTGCGTTGATCTGAAAAGAGCCGTTGCGCGTGTAGCGTTCGCCGTTCGGGGTCTGTACGACAAAGAAGCCTTGGCCGCTGATGGTCGCGTCGAGCGGGTTACCGGTCTGCTCGATCGACCCGCTGCTCATGTCGTGCCAGATGCCGCGGTCCTGCACGAAGCTCACGCGGCTGCCAGTCTCGGCGCCGCGTGCGCGCGATGAAAGATACTCCTCGAACACCGAGCCATCGGCCTTGTAGCCGTTGGTGTTCATGTTCGCGATGTTGTTGGCGACCACGCTGAGTTCGCGCTCGAGCGCGACTTCGCGCGACAGTCCAACAAGGACGGCATTCTGCATCCCATTCTCCCCTTGCCGGCAGGATGGCCCTCCCGAGGCCGATGCTTGCCGGGTCGACTCCACGCGCTCTCCCAAGCGTATGGACGACAGGGATGTTGCAGCCCGCGTGCCATTCCTGAATTCGGAGCGTGATCAGGCATTTAAGGAAAAACTGCCGCGAGCTTGCGAGCCAAAGTTAGGCACCGGTTGCCGAAC
>DASUKT010000251.1:0-8447 GCA_036278575.1 Pseudolabrys sp.
TCGCGCGGAAATGCGAAAATTTTCCAGCAGCGAAGTGATTGATCGCGCCCAGAAGTGGCACCTGACCAACAGCTATATTCCGCTGTCGGTGATCGCCAAGATGTCGGAGCTCGGCGTGTTCGGGCTGACGATTCCCGAGCAATTCGGCGGCATGGGATTGGGCAAGGAGTCGATGTGCGTTGTCTCCGAAGAGCTTTCGCGCGGCTATATCGGCGTTGGCTCGCTGGGCACGCGGTCCGAGATCGCAGCGGAGCTCATTCTGGCGAACGGCACTGAAGCGCAAAAGCAGAAATGGCTACCCGGCATCGCGTCGGGAAAGATTCTGCCGACCGCGGTCTTCACAGAGCCGAACGTCGGTTCCGATCTGGCATCGATCAGGACACGCGCCGTGCGCGAAGGTGGCGTCTATAAAGTTTATGGCAACAAGACCTGGATCACGCATCCGGTGCGGGCCGATTTGATGACGCTTCTGGTGCGCACCAATCCGGATGAGCAGGGCTATCGCGGGCTTTCGATGCTGCTGGCCGAAAAGCCGCGTGGCGACGACGGCAATCCATTTCCCGCCGCCGGCATGAGCGGTACCGAGATCGAAGTGCTGGGCTATCGCGGCATGAAGGAATACGAGATCGCGCTCGATGGCTTCGAGGTCAAGGCCGAAGGTCTGCTCGGCGGCGTCGAAGGTACGGGATTTCGGCAACTCATGCAGACGTTCGAATCGGCGCGCATCCAGACAGCAGCGCGCTCCATCGGCGTCGCCCAGGCGGCAATGGAGCAGGCGCTCGGCTACGCGCAAAGCCGTGTGCAATTCGGTGAACCGATCGTCGCGTTCCCACGTGTGGCCGACAAGATCGCGATGATGGCGGCGGAAATTATGATTGCGCGCCAGTTAACTTATCATGCGGCGCGCGAAAAAGATTCCGGCCGCCGCTGCGACCTGGAAGCCGGAATGGCCAAGTTGCTGGCGGCTCGCGTTGCCTGGGCGGCTGCCGACAATGCCGTGCAGATTCATGGCGGGAACGGTTTCGCGCTTGAATTTCCGGTTTCGCGGCTTCTGTGTGATGCCCGTATTCTCAACATCTTTGAAGGCGCCGCGGAAATCCAGGCGCAGGTTATTGCGCGCCGGCTGATCGACCGCAGCAACTAAATCAGGAGCTTGCGCGTTTTCCCAAGCGCGATCCTCTGTTTGGGAACAAGCCTCATGTCCGACTTTCTGATCCGTCACAACGAATACGTGGTGGTGTGCGACGGCGCCAAAGCGCTGGTGCTGGAAAACGCGGGTGATGCAAAACTTCTCGATCTCAAGACGCGCGAGGTTTACGAGCAGAAGGATTTGCCGACCCGCGAATTGGGGACCGATGCCCCAGGCCGGCCAATGAACGCTGCGGGCGGTTCGATGGAGCAGACCGATTGGCATGCGCGGGCGGAACGTGCGTTTCTGGAGCGGCTGGCAGCGCGGCTCGATGCCGCTGTGGCTGCCGGCCGCATCAAGTCGCTGATTCTCGTGGCGCCGCCCCGCGCGCTCGGACTGATCCGTCAGGCGTGTTCGCCGGCACTGCGCGGCGCCATACGCGCCGAAGTCGACAAGGACTATGTCAAATTGCCGGTGCACGAAATCGAGCGGCATCTCGCGGCTTGATCTCCACTAAATGATGGCGCGGCGAATGCTGGCGTACGGCAGCCGCGATGCTATGGTCCGCCGCGATTCCGCGGCCGATGAGGCTGTCCGGCGGTTGATCGAAGGGGCTTTTTTTCGCAGAAGACCGGCGCGGGAAGGGTCGATACGAATGTTCTGGAAACCGGGTCGCCCTTTGCGCGGCGGCGGATTTGCGCTGCTGGCGGCGGGCTTGCTTACGGCAGCCGCCGCGCAGCAGCCACCGGCTGTGCCACCTGCTTCGACCTTCAAGCCCTTATCGATACCGCGCGAAGGCCCGGCCGCCGGCGTCTCTTCGACGGACCCTCTTGCCGTACCCGGCTTTTGGGATCCGCGCCGCCGGCCGGAGCGGCCCGATCTGTCGCGCATAACGGTCATCCGTTTTCTGACGGAGACCGATTATCCGCCGTTCGACTACGCCGGCCCCGACGGCAACCCGGTCGGATTCAACGTCGATCTGGCGCGATTGATCTGCGAGGAGATCAAGGCATCGTGCACCGTGCAGATGCGGCGGTTTGATACGCTGATCGGATCGCTCGAAAGCAATAACGGCGATGCGGTGATCGCCTCGATTGCCCCCACGCCTGAGCTGCGACGCCGCGTCGATTTTACCGATCCCTACTACCGCACGCCGGCGCGATTCGTTTCACGGCGGGATGTGCAAATCGCGGACGTGCGGCCGGAAGCGCTGGAAGGGAAAAAGGTCGGCGTCATCGCCGGTACCGCACACGAGGCTTATCTCGAGGCGCTGTTCACAGAAGCTGAAATTCATCCTTATCCAAACGCAGATGCAGCGCGTGCCGCCTTGCGGCGTGGCGAGGTCGATTTGTTGTTTGGCGACGGGATCGCGCTGGCATTTTGGTTGAATGGAACCGACTCCGGCGGCTGTTGCGCCTTCCGCGGCGGCCCGTTTCTTGAAAGCCGTTATTTCGGAGAGGGCATCGGCATCGCAGTCCGCCGCGGCAACGACACGCTTCGCCAGGCGCTGAACTGGGCCTTGTTCCAGCTCTGGGAGAAAGGCCGGTTTACCGATCTCTGGCTGCGCTATTTTCCGATCAGTCCATTTTGAAAGTCGAATTTGACGAAGGCGCACCGGATTCCTAGTGTCCGCCGCGCGGAGACCTTGAAGAATGTCGACCACCGGAATGGCTGCGGCGAACTTGCGCGAAATCGCCGAACAATCGAACGCCTGGCCGTTCGAAGAAGCGCGCAAGATTGTCGCGCGGTTGAAGAAGAAACCGAAGGACGAAGTGATCTTCGAGACCGGCTACGGCCCCTCCGGCCTGCCGCATATCGGCACTTTCGGCGAAGTGGCGCGCACGACCATGGTGCGTCATGCCTTCCGCGTGCTGACCGATGACAAGGTGAAGACGCGCCTGATCGCGTTCTCCGACGACATGGACGGCTTGCGCAAGGTGCCAGACAATGTGCCAAACAAGGAGTTGCTGGCAAAGCATCTGGGGCAGCGGCTGACGAAGGTGCCGGATCCATTCGGCACGCATCCATCCTTCGGCGAACACAATAACGCGCGGCTGCGCGCCTTCCTCGATCATTTCGGCTTTGACTACGAATTTATGTCTTCAACGCAGTGCTACATGTCGGGCCGTTTCGACGAGGCGCTCATGCGCGTGCTTGAGCGTTTCGATAAAGTGATGGCGATCATGCTGCCGTCACTGCGCGAAGAACGCGCGCAGACCTATTCGCCGTTCCTGCCGATTGATCCGAAAACCGATGTCGTGTTGCAAGTTCCCGTGATTGCGCATGATGCCAAAGCCGGCACGATCACCTACGAAGACCCGAATACAAAACAGCCAGTGACGACCCCGGTCACCGGCGGGCGCTGCAAGCTGCAATGGAAACCCGACTGGGCCATGCGTTGGGTCGCGCTCGGCATCGATTATGAGATGGCGGGCAAGGACCTGATCGATTCCGTGAAACTCTCGGGCGAAATCTGTCGTGCGCTCGGCGGGCAGCCGCCGGAAGGCTTTAATTACGAGCTCTTCCTCGACGAAAAGGGCCAAAAGATTTCCAAGTCGAAAGGCAATGGGCTGACCATCGAGGAATGGCTGCGCTACGCGAGCCCCGAAAGCCTCTCGCTTTTCATGTATCGCGAGCCGAAGGCGGCGAAACGGCTTTATTTCGATGTGATACCGCGCAACGTCGACGAATATCAGCAATTTCTCGACGGCTACGAGCGGCAGGATTTGAAGCAGCGGCTGTCGAACCCGCTCTGGCATATCCATTCAGGCCACCCGCTGAAGGTGGAGATGCCGATCTCGTTCTCGATGCTGCTCACGCTGGTATCGTCATCGAACGCGGAGAACGCGGAAACGCTATGGGGATTCATCGGCCGCTATCGCCCAGGCGTTACACCGCAAACGCATCCAAAGCTCAACGCGCAAGTCGAATACGCGATTCATTACTTCCGCGATTTCGTTTTGCCGGCGAAGAAGTTCCGCGAGCCGAACGAAACGGAACGCGCCGCATTGACCGATCTGCGCGATGCGCTTGGACAATTGCAGCCGAACGCGAGCGCCGAAGATATCCAGAACGTCGTTTATGAGGTCGGCCGCCGTCCGCCGTTTCTCGACGAAAAGAAAAAAGCGAAGGACGGCAAGCCGGGCGTTTCGCTCGACTGGTTCAACATGCTTTACCAGGTTCTGCTTGGGCAGGAGAAAGGCCCGCGTTTCGGCTCGTTTGTCGCGGTTTACGGCTTGCAGAACACGGTCGACATGATTGACGGCGCGTTGGCCCGCAGCGCCTGATTGCCCTGTGTAGTGTACGCGATCAATGAGAGTTGGGGCGCCGGTTAATCTCAATGTTCCAGATTGTCCGGAGATTGGAATAGTCCTAGGGTCAAATTCCCGTACCGAGCGTTCGAGGGTCGTTGTGCGATTCGCGGCGATATTTTTAGTTCTGGGATTACTTGCGAACTGCGCGCAATACGATGCCGAGCGACAAGCAAATCTGGCTGCAGCGGAGCGAGCCCGGGTAACGTCCGATGACGCGAGCTGTCGATCTTCCGGCGCGCAGCCCAACTCTCCTGAATACGACGAATGCCGGCGGAAGTACGCAAACCAACGCGCCCAGGAGACTCACAGGCAGCAAAATCTCGTCAATCAAATGCTAAATACGAATAATCTCCGGCCAATCGGCCAGTAGCCAAGTGGCGTTGTGCACAGTACCGGAGAGAACTTATTGGCTCGCCCACACGATACGGGCGATCCACAAAATCTCCGACATCGGAAGCGTGCGATCGCGGTGCTCGGAATTCAGCGACTTGAGCTCAACGCTTTTCGATGTCTTGCGGCGCAATTCCTTGACCATCACCTCGCCGTCTCTCGTCTTCACGACGACGCGATCGCTGCGGCGGATCGGCGCGGCAGGAGAGACCACGATGACGTCGCCGTCGCGATAAGCGGGCTTCATCGAGTCGCCGGAAATCTCCAGTGCATAGGCGTGCTCGTCATTGACGGACGGGAAAGCGATCTCTTCCCAGCCTTTGCCGACGGGAAATCCGCCGTCGTCGAAATAGCCGCCGGCGCCGGCCTCGGCAAAGCCGATCAGCGGAACGTTCTGGACGGCGTGCTTGTTGTTCGCGATCAGGCGAACGAAAGCATCGACGCTGACGCCGGTCGCCGCGAGCGACTTCGCAACCGATTCGGTCGACGGCCAGCGGGCACGTCCGTCGGGTGTGATACGTTTCGACTTGTTGAAGGTCGTCGGATCGAGCCCGGCCTTTTTGGCAAGGCCCGAGGGCGACAGCCCGGCCCGCGCGGCGAGCCGGTCGATCGCAGTCCAAATTTGATTATGGGTCAGCATGGCAGAAAGCCCCGAGCGGCCCGGGTTGGGCGATGAACCACCGGCGTATGACTTTTATCCAGATAATAGGAATTATAGCCTTAAGCCGGGCGCGTCCAGCAACAGTTTCTTGCGCCACCGCCCTTGGACAACCACAAGACGCCCGATAATTTGTCCTCTTTTCCAGCCCCGGAGCGCCTGCCGGTGATCGGTCTCTTCGACCGCCTTTCCTTGCCCCTGCTGCGAACACTCGATCCGGAGGATGCGCACGCACTGGCGGTGAATGCGCTGCGTTACGTGCCCTTGCCGCGTGCGCCCCCGGACGATGCCCGTTTGGCGGTGCGGACATTCGGGCTCAATTTTCCCAATCCGATCGGCATAGCGGCCGGCTTCGACAAGAACGCCCGCGTCATCGAGCCCCTGTTGCGGCTTGGTTTCGGCTTTGTCGAAGTGGGGACGATCACGCCGCGGCCGCAGGCCGGAAACCCGCGTCCGCGGCTGTTCCGGCTGGACGCCGACGGCGGCGTTATCAACCGCCTTGGATTTAATGGCGAGGGTTCGCAGGCCGTGCTGACGCGGCTTGCGGCCCGCGCACGCACCGGCAGCGGCGGTATTGTCGGCGTCAACGTCGGCGCCAACCGCGATGCCGCCGATCGCGTGGACGACTATGCGGGCCTGATCGAGACGTTTGCGCCGGTCGCAAGTTATTTCACGATCAATATCTCTTCACCCAACACCCCGGGCCTGCGCGACCTCCAGCAGGTGCGGGCGCTCGACGATCTGCTTGCGCGGGCGCTCGATGCGCGTGAGCACGCAAGCGTGCGCGCCGGCCACACGCCGGTTTTGCTCAAGATCGCACCCGATCTCACGCTTGCCGATCTCGACGATGTCGTTGGCGTTGCGCGCAAGCATCGCATCGATGGCATGATTGTCGGCAATACGACGGTCGCCCGGCCGAGCGCGTTGCGCGAACGCGAAAAGGCGAAAGAAGCGGGCGGCCTGTCGGGCAGGCCCCTGTTCAAGCTCGCAACGCGCATGCTGGCCGAGACGTTTGTGCGCGCCGAAGGCGCGTTTCCGCTGATCGGTGCCGGCGGAGTCGACTCGGGAGCGACGGCGATTGCGAAAATGAAGGCCGGAGCAACCTTGGTACAGCTTTATAGTGGGCTCGTTTTCAAAGGCATCGGGCTTGTCGCCGAGATCAAGAACGATTTGCTTGCAGCGCTACGCCGCGGCCACCGTGATTCGCTCGCCTCGATGGTCGGTTCCGATGCGGCGAACATCACGGCGGAGAGCTGGCCGACCTAGCGTCCCCGCGGGGCGTCGACCAGCCGCATGATGATCCAGATCGGGATCACGATCACCGCGCCGAGCAGGAAATAACGCCACGCCCAGCGTACGGCGTCGAAGCCCATATTCCAGATGTTGCGGACGAGCCGTTCGACGCTTTGCACAATGTGCCAGGGATCGAGCCCGAGCGCCGACAGGACCACGCCGACGAGGATCGATATGAGGATCAGGCGAGCGAGCACCGCAAGCGGCGATCCGCCTATCCAATGCGAGACACGTTGATTTTCGGCCATGTCCTCCGTCTCCTCGCCCGACATTAGCACGACTGGGGTGGTGCCGGTGCCCGGCCGTGTTCGCTCATCGCCAACATTTTTTCCAGCGCTTCCAGCCGGTCGGCCTCGCGTGGCGGCTTGTCCCAGCGCAGGCGGCTGACCCTCGGGAAACGCATTGCGATGCCGGATTTGTGCCGGGTCGAGCGCTGCAAGCCTTCGAACGCCACTTCAAGCACCAGACCTTTGTCGGCACTGTGTTCGACTTCGCGCACCGGTCCGAAGCGCTCGATCGTGTTGCGGCGCACGAAACGATCGAGCTGGATCAATTCCTCATCTGTGAAACCGAAATAAGCCTTTCCGACCGGCACCAGTACGTCGCCATCCTCGCCTTTGGTCCAGACACCGAAGGTGTAATCGGAGTAATAGGACGAGCGTTTGCCATGCCCGCGCTGCGCATACATCAGCACGGCATCGACCACCATCGGATCGCGCTTCCACTTCCACCACAAGCCCTTCGGCCGGCCGGGTACGTAAGCCGCGTCGCGCCGCTTGAGCATGATGCCTTCGACAGCAGCCGCATCATCGCCGGCGCCGGCGTGCGCTGGATCGGCGCGCGCTGCAATGAGTTGCGGCCACTTGTCAAACGGCACCAGCGGCGATAGATCGACACGCGGTGTGTTAAGGCGCTGCACGAATTGCTCCAGCCGCGCGCGGCGTTCGACAAATGGCAGCGCGCGCAAGTCGTCGTTTTCTTCCGCGATAAGATCGTAGGCGCGCAAGTGCGCAGGAAATTCCTGCAAAAGCTTCGCGTTCACGGTCTTTCGATTGAGCCGCTGCTGCAACACGTTGAACGTCTGCACGCGCTTGTCGCGTAGGATCAGCAATTCGCCGTCGAGCGCACCCGGAAGGCGCAACGCTTCAATAAGATCGGGGAAGCTTTTTGAAATGTCCTCGCCGGTGCGCGAATAAAGCCGCGCATCCATGTAGCCGTCCTGCCGCTCGGCCGCTACCGCCTGCACGCGGATGCCGTCCCATTTCCATTCCGCAACAAAGCCTTTGGGATCGAGTGCGGCCAGATCGGCTTCTTCCAGCGCATGCGCAAGCATCGCCGGGCTGAAGTTTGCGCCGGCGCGCGGCGCAGGTTTTTCGGCACGGCCTTCGAGCCAAGCGAACAGATCGCGATAAGGTGGCGTCAGACCGGGCCAGAGAATTTCGATCTCGTCGGGGCCTTTGTCGCCGAGCGAAGCGGCGGCCGTTTTTGCAAGCCGCGCCGAGACGCCGACGCGCAAGCCGCCGGTCACCAGCTTGAGCAGCGCCCAGCGTCCGGTCTCGTCGAGCGCGTCAAGCCAGCGCGCGAGTTGTGCCGGCAGCTGCGCTTTGCCAAGCGTTGAGAGTTTTTCGACGACGTCGGACAGGGAGGGGGAGCGTATCCCTCC
>DASUKT010000252.1:0-5289 GCA_036278575.1 Pseudolabrys sp.
AGTTGCGCGGGATCGGCATTTCCAACACCATCGAGCGTGCGGCCGCACCCGGCACCGAGGGCGCCGAAGTCCGCTTCGACCGCAGTGGCACGGCAACGCTCTTTTCCGGATCAATAACGGGCGGGCAAGGGCACGAGACAGTGTTCAAGCAACTCGTCTGCGATCAACTCGGCCTGCGCCCTGACGAAGTCCGCTATGTGCAAGGCGACACCGACGAGGTGTTCCATGGCGAAGGCACCGGTGGCTCGCGCTCGGCGACCATGTCGGGCTCGGCCTTTTTGCTGGCTACCAACAAGGTCATCGAGAAAGCAAAGAAAATCGTCGCCCACGCGCTGAAGATCGATGCGACGGAAGTCAATTTTGCCGATGGCGTGTTTTCCGCGTCGAAATCGAACCGCACGATGACCATCAAAGAGGTCGCGGTCGACTCTCTCAGCCCCGCCAAAATTCCCGACGACATGGAGCCGGGCCTCACCGCCACCGCCGTCTACAAGGCACCCGTCAATAATTATCCGAACGGCTGCCATGTCTGCGAACTGGAGATCGACCGCGAAACCGGCGTGGTCCAGATTGTACGCTACAGCGTGGTTGACGACGTCGGCACCGTGCTCAATCCGATGCTGTTGCACGGCCAAATCCATGGCGGCGTTGCTCAGGGCGCCGGTCAAATTCTGATGGAAGACATCCATTTCGACCCGAGCGGCCAGCTCGTCACCGCCTCGTTCATGGATTACGCCATGCCACACGCGCGGCATCTCTCGAACATCGCGGTCGAAGCAAATCCGGTGCCGACGAAAACCAACCCGCTCGGCACCAAAGGCGCGGGCGAAGCCGGCAACGTCGGCGCATTGCCGGCGGTCGCGAATGCCGTGGTGGACGCGCTTTCCGAATTCGGCATCAAGCATATCGAGATGCCGGCAACGCCCGAACGCATCTGGCGAGTGATGAACCGCTAATAAAAATATCGATCGAAAATTGGCGACTAGCCGCAGCCGGCAAACGCCGCAGCAGGCTGCTCGTCTACCTTGGGCGTGCGATTGCGACGACGCGGCAGATGCAGGCCGCATTCGCGACTGCTGCTGTTTTCCCACCACCAGCGCCCGTTGCGCTCCGGCTCGCCCGGCGCGATGGCCCGCGTGCAGGGTGCGCAGCCGATCGAGGCAAATCCCTTCGCGTGCAATGGATTGATCGGAATGTTGTTGGCCTTCGCGACCGCCATCACTGCTTCCCTGGTCCAGTCAAAGAGCGGATTGACCTTGATGACGTTGCGGTCCTTCTCGAAGCTGACGAGTCCCGCATCGCGGCGCGCCGATGATTGGTCAGCCCGCAGGCCCGCGATCCAGGCCGAGGCTCCATCTAACATCCTGTCAAGCGGCCCGGTCTTGCGAACGTCGCAGCAGGCTTCACGCGCATGCTTTGAGGCATAGAAGCCATCGATGCCTTGCCTTGCGACCAATTGCTCCAATGCAACGTGGTCCGGATAGACGGCGCGTATCTTGCGGCCGTAGCGGCGCTCGGTTTCCGACCACAACGCATACGTTTCCGGAAACAGGCGGCCTGTATCCAGCGTCACGACATCGATGTCGATGTCCCGTTCGCATATCCAGTGGAAGAGAACCTGCCCTTCAATACCGAACCCGAGCGTGAAGGCAATTCGGCCGTCCAGTTCGCGACGTAAGCGCACCATGCGCTCGGCCGGCGACAGCTTATCCAGAGCTGCATTGAGAAGTTTTACGTCGCTGTTGAATTCGCGACGCGGTGCGTGCCGGGTATCGCGTGGCAGGGGAACGACGTTCTTGTCGGAAATGTCTTGTTGCGGGTCGTCTTCAAGCATGGCGCACATATGTGCGCTCAAAATGCCCTGTCAAACCTGAAATAACTTTCGTTATTCAGCATCGGCGCCATGCGATGAATCTTCTGCAAATGGCGGGAGCAGAAAACCATTCTCAAAACGCTCGCCACCGGCAGGAACACGAAATGCTTGGCGGCGTCGTTCGGCGCTATAAATTTGGCTTTTCATTCAGCGATTACAGAAAGAAATTGTACGTCAGAGATCAATTTCCCCGAAAATGCTGCATGGGTGAGAGGCGAATTTTCTGCTGCTTTGAAAACAGGGAATAAACTTATTCCACTCTCACTCCATGGCCGCGGCGGTCTCGATCCGCACCGGCTGATACCCGTCGTCCGCGAGCGTACGCAAAATTTCCTCGGCGTGCGCTGCATCGCGTGTCTCCAGCGTAACATCGAGCTTCGCGCCTTTTGCAGGCACGTCCAGAAATAGCCGCCGATGGTCGACTTCAAGAATGTTGGCTCCCAATTCACCGAGACGGGTGGCAATCGGCCCAAGCACGCCGGGCCGATCCGGAATCGTGAGGCGGAACGATACGATTCGATCGCCGCGCTCCAGTTCGCGCACCATAATCGATGCAAGAATACGCGGATCGATATTTCCGCCGCAGAGAATAAGACCGACCTTCTTGCCGCGGAAAAGCTCGGGCCGCGCCAGCATCGCCGCAAGACCGGCTGCGCCCGCTCCCTCCGCCATCGCTTTTTGAAACGTCAGGAAAGCGTTGACGGCGCGCTCCAGCAACGCCTCATCGACCAGAATAATCTCGGACACCAGTTCGCGAAGAACCGGGAGGGTCAGATCGCCGACGTTCTTGACGGCAATACCTTCCGCCAATGTCGCCCCGCCGCATCCTCGTTTGTCGCCCGTGAGGGCGTTCCATGCAGATGGATAAAGTTCGGCCTCTGCACCAAAAATCTTGATTCTCGGATTAATCGCACGCGCTGCGATTGCGCAGCCGGCAATCAAGCCGCCTCCGCCAATCGGGATGACAAGCGCATCAAGATCAGGAGCATCCTCCAGCATCTCGCTGGCGATCGTGCCTTGGCCCGCAATGATACGCGGATCGTTGTAGGGGTGAACCAATGTGAGGCCGCGCTCGTCGCGAATTGCTTCGCAGCGCACCTGCGACTCGGCGATGGTTTCTCCGTGGAGTACGACCTCAGCGCCGTACTGACGTGTCGCCGCCACTTTCACGAACGGCGTTGTCACCGGCATTACAATCGTCGCCGGGATGCCGAGTCGCGCGGCGTGATAGGCAACGGCCTGCGCGTGGTTGCCTGCCGACATGGCAATCACGCCCTTGCGCCGTTCTGCATTGGATAATGAGGCGAGCTTGACCAGCGCGCCGCGATCCTTGAACGAATTCGTGACCTGGAGATTTTCGTATTTGACGTGAACCTCAGCCCCGGTTAGTGCGGATAGCCTGGGAGCCGGCAGCATGGGCGTGCGAAGCACCGCGCCCGCAATAATGCTCCGCGCTGCCTGAATATCCGCAAAGCCGATGGTCACGATGACATCCCTCTGGCCACGCACAATGCCGCAATGCACTGAACCGATCCAGCGCGGCAACGCTTACGCCATCACCCCCTTGCGCAGGACAAAATTCTTCTCCATGTCCCCGCTGAACGAGGGTGACCACAATGGCGGACAGCGGCTCAAATTGGAGCGATAGGCCGTTCGACTACCGGCCGCACGCTTACGATCCCATGGAAAATCCCGAGTTATTCGACGGCGTTCTTTCACGCCGCGTCGTCGCCTTCATCATAGACCTATTCATTCTCGCCATTCCGATCCTTTTGGCCTGGATATTCATTTTCGTCTTCGGCCTTATCACGCTTGGCCTTGGATGGGCGCTCTTTTGGCTTGTGCCGCCGGCATCTGTCATTTGGGCACTGGTCTATTTCGGCGTCACATTAGGCGGGCCGCGTTCGGCTTCGATCGGCATGCGAATCACGGATCTGGAAATGCGCACGTGGTACGGCGGCCCTGCCTATTTCGTGCTCGGCGCGGTTCATGCGGTCGTGTTCTGGCTGACCGTCTCGGCGCTCACGCCGTTCATCCTGCTGGTGTGCTTTTTCAACCGGCGGCGCAGATTGCTGCACGATATCCTGCTCGGAACGGTCATCATCAACAATCCGGCGCGCGCGCAAGCTTTGAGGCCGTCATTTCGCGGCGCTTAGGCCCTTTGACGAAAGACCTTGGCGGCGCAATGCTACGGCGAACAGCGTGGATTCCAGCTGCATGAAGGCGGTTTCGATCACGTGACACAGCACTCCCGCGACACGCCGCAGTTCTATCTGACCGCTCCCTCGCCTTGCCCCTACCTGGCCGGACAAGAGGAGCGCAAGGTATTCACGCATCTGGTTGGGGAGCGTGCCGGCACGCTTAACGACCTTTTGACTCATGGCGGTTTCCGCCGCAGCCAATCGATCGCGTACAGGCCCGCCTGCGAGACCTGCCGCGCTTGCGTGTCTGTTCGCGTGATTGTCGACGACTTTTCGCCGTCGCGGAACATGCGTCGCATCGCGGAGCGAAATGCCGACGTCATCGGCGAAATGCGTCGCGCCGCGCCGACGTCCGAGCAATATTCCGTATTCCGGGCGTATCTCGATGCCCGTCATCGCGACGGCGGCATGGCCGACATGACGGTGCTTGATTACGCAATGATGGTCGAGGACAGCCACGTCGATACGCGTCTGATCGAATACCGGCTGCGCGGTCCGGACAGCGGCTTCACGGGCCGCGGCACAGGACAACTGCTCGCGATGGCTTTAACGGATGTGCTCAGTGACGGTCTATCGATGGTTTATTCGTTTTTCGATCCGGAAGCCGGCGACCGATCTCTTGGCACGCTCATGATTCTCGACCACATTGAGCGGGCGCGGAAAATGGGGTTGGCATACGTCTATTTGGGCTACTGGGTGCCGGGGTCGCGCAAGATGGACTACAAGGCCCGCTTCCTGCCGCAAGAGCGGCTCATGCCGTCTGGCTGGACGCGCGTCGAAGCCTGATTTCAAAAACCGGGAACGGCAACACCGAACGTCTGTAGAATCAAGACGACGTTGAGCAGCAGCACGACCGCCGCGCCCGCAATGGCCAGAAGATTCGTGAGGCGGCTATTGGCGAAAGCTCCCATGATGTCGCGCCGTCGCGTGAACATCACAAGCGTAATCATCGGCAGCGGCAACGCGATGCTGAGGACGACCTGACTGATTACCAGCGCTTTTGTCGTATCGACGCCGATCGCCACGACGACAAAGGCCGGAATCATCGTCACCAGACGACGAACCCAGATCGGAATGCGAAAGCCGACAAATCCCTGCATGATCATTTGCCCGGCCATGGTGCCAACCACCGAACTCGATATGCCGGACGCAATCAGGGACAGCAGGAAAAGCCCTGCCGCAGCCGCTCCAAGCAGGGGTGTGAGCGTCCGGTAG
>DASUKT010000253.1:0-8435 GCA_036278575.1 Pseudolabrys sp.
GTCGTACCGGGGCCCGTTTATGTGGAAGACGGCCGCAATTGCCGCTCCTATACCCATACCATCTATATTGACGGGCGGCCGCAAACCGCGCGGGGGACGGCGTGCCGGAATCCAGACGGTAGCTGGACGCCACTATCCTGACGCCAACCAAAAGCACGCATTGCGGTCATCATCGCGGCTGATGTAAGCCCGTGCGCGCCGTAACTAACGTCGACGGCGTTGCCGGATAGAATAGCTCTATGACCCTGTGGTTTGTGTTCGCGCTGATGACGGCTGCCGCCATTTTTGCCGTGCTGTGGCCGCTCAGCCGCGCCACAGCCACGCGCACCGGCGACGACCTGGCCGTTTATCGCGACCAGCTCGATGAGATCAAGCGCGACCGCGCCGGCGGAATGATCGGAGAGGCGGAGGCGGAAGCCGCGCGCGTCGAGGTGTCGCGGCGTCTTATTGCTGCGGCCGATGCCGCCGATGCCGTGAAGTCCGCGCCGCAATCCTCGCCGTTGCGCCGGCGTCGTTTGACCGCGATCGCCGGCCTCGTTCTGCTGCCGGTCTGCGCGACCGCGATCTACATGATGCTCGGCTCCCCGCAATTGCCCGGCGCGCCGCTCGCGCCGCGCCTGAGGGCGGCGGCACACGCGAACGAATCCATTACGGCGCTTGTGTCGCAAGTCGAGGCGCGGCTCGAGCGCAATCCGCAGGACGGCCGCGGCTGGGAAGTGCTCGCACCGGTCTATTTGAGGCTCGGGCGTTTCGACGATGCGGCAAAGGCGTGGCGCAAGGCGATCGCGCTTGAGGGCGAAACCGCCGACCGCCAGGCCAATCTCGGCGAGGCGTTGGTCGGCGCGAACAATGGCATCGTCACCGCTGACGCGAAAGCCGCATTCGACCGCGCGTTGGCGCTCGACTCCTATCAGATCAAATCGAGGTTCTTTGCCGGTGTCGCCGCTCAACAGGACGGCAATAAAGACAAGGCTGAGGAGATCTGGCGCGGCATGCTCAAGGACGCGCCCGCTGCCGCGCCCTGGAAGACCACGGTGGAGCACGCGCTTGCAAGCCTCAGTGAGCCCGCGAGTGCGCCGTCCGTTGCAGCGGCGAACGGCAATGCCGCGGCGCCGGGGCCGAGCGCTCAGGACGTTGCAGCGGCGAGCCGGATGACGGCCGACGAGCGCGGCAAAATGATCCGCGGCATGGTTGCGCGTCTTGCCGATAAATTGAAACAGGACGGTTCGGATGTCGACGGCTGGCTGAGATTGGTGCGCGCCTATATGGTGCTCGGCGAACGCGACAAGGCGAACGCCGCCGCCGCCGATGCCCGCCGCGCGCTCGCCAGCGACCCGGACAAACTGCACCGGATCGACGAACTCGCCAAAGGACTCGGGCTTGCAGGCTGATACGAAATGGCAATGACCCGCAAGCAACGACGTCTTGTTCTGATCGGCGTGAGTCTCGGCGTCCTGGGTGTCGCCGTCGCGCTGGTGCTCAGCGCGTTGCGGGACTCGATCGTGTTTTTCAATTCGCCGAGCGATATCGTCGAAAAGCACGTCGCGCCGGGAACGCGCGTCCGGCTCGGCGGGTTGGTGGAGGACGGCAGCGTCAAGCGCGGCGATAACCTGCGGATCAGCTTCAAGGTCACCGACGGCAAGACGGACATTCCCGTGACCTATCAGGGCATCGTGCCCGATCTTTTTCGCGAAGGGCAGGGTGTGGTGGCGGAAGGAGTCGTCGAGCGGGGCGGCACCATCAAGGCCGATACGGTGCTCGCCAAACATGACGAGCGCTACATGCCGAAAGAGGTGGTTGAAGCCTTGAAAAAGAGCGGGCGCTGGAAGGAAGACAATCAGGACTTTGCCGGAGGCAAGTCCCGATGATTCCGGAGCTTGGTCATTACGCGTTGGTTCTGGCGCTGGGTCTGGCGCTCATCCAGGGCATTGCGCCGGTTATCGGTGTGCGCCGCAACGACGCGAGCCTGATGCAGCTCGCGAATTCGACCGCTTTCGTTCAGTTCGTTTTCGTCGCAATCTCGTTTGCCGCTTTGACGGCGTGTTACGTCAGGTCCGACTTCTCGGTGGCGACCGTCTACGAGAATTCGCACTCGATGATGCCGCTGATCTACAAATTCACGAGCGTTTGGGGCAACCACGAGGGCTCGATGCTCTTGTGGGTGCTGATCCTCGCCGTGTTCGGCGCGGCGGTCGCGGTGTTCGGCGTGAACTTGCCGATGAGCCTGAAGGCTCTTGTGCTCGCGGTGCAATCGTGGATCGCGGCGGCGTTTTATCTCTTCATCCTTTTCACCTCGAACCCGTTTTTGCGCCTTGCCAATCCGCCATTCGAGGGCCGCGATCTCAATCCCATTCTGCAAGACCCAGGTCTCGCGATTCATCCGCCGCTGCTCTATCTCGGCTACGTCGGCTTCTCGATTGCATTCTCTTTTGCGATTGCGGCGTTGATCGAAGGCCGCATCGATGCGGCGTGGGCGCGCTGGGTGCGGCCGTGGACGCTTGCCGCCTGGATGTTTCTCACCGCCGGCATCGCGATGGGCTCGTACTGGGCCTACTACACGCTCGGATGGGGCGGTTTCTGGTTCTGGGATCCGGTCGAGAACGCATCCTTGATGCCGTGGCTCGCGGGCACCGCGCTGCTGCATTCGGCCGTTGTGATGGAAAAGCGCAACGCGCTGAAAATCTGGACCATCCTGCTTGCCATCCTGGCGTTCTCGCTTTCGCTGATCGGCACCTTCCTCGTTCGCTCCGGCGTGCTGACGTCGGTACACGCGTTTGCCACCGATCCGACGCGCGGTGTCTTCATCCTGGTCATTCTGGTGGTATTCATCGGCGGCGGCCTGACCTTGTTCGCCTGGCGTGCGCCGATGCTCAAGCAAGGCGGCTTGTTCGCGCCGATCTCGCGCGAAGGCGCGCTGGTGCTCAACAATCTTTTTCTGACGACGGCCTGCGCGACGGTATTCGTCGGCACGCTTTATCCACTTGCGCTGGAAGCACTGACAGGCGCGAAGATTTCGGTCGGCGGTCCGTTTTTCAACCTGACCTTCGTGCCGCTTTTCGTGCCGCTGATGCTTGCCATGCCTTTTGGCCCGCTGCTGGCCTGGAAGCGTGGCGACATTCTCGGCGTCGCGCAGCGGCTGACCGTGGCGTTTGCCGCCGCCGTGGTTGCAATTTGCGTCACCTTTGCCGCCATGGGCGTCAAATCTGCATTGGCGCCGCTTGGTGTGGGATTGGCGTTTTTCGTGATGGCGGGAGCCGTCGTCGATATTTGCGAGCGCAGCGGATTATTCCGGGTGCCGTTCAAAGCCGCATTACAACGCGGTCTTGGTTTGCCGCGTTCTGCCTTCGGCACGGCGATCGCGCACTTCGGGCTCGGTGTGACGCTTCTCGGAATCGTATGCGCGACCACGTGGGGCTCGGAACGCATCGTATCGCTTAAGCCCGCGCAGACGGTTTCAATCAGCGGCTACGATCTGACGTTCGACGGCCTGGTGCCGCGCGACGGCCCCAACTTCCGCGAACTGGCCGCGAAATTCACCGTGCGTGAAGGCGGCGTGCCGATCGGGATCATGCAACCTTCCAAGCGAAGCTTCCCGTCGCGCAGCATGACGACCACCGAAGCGGCGTTGATGACGCGTGGGCCGAGCCAGCTTTATCTTTCGTTGGGCGATACCGAATCCGATGGATCGATCGCGATCCGGCTTTATTACAAGCCGCTTGTAATGCTGACCTGGCTTGGAGCGGTCATCATGGCCCTGGGCGGGGCACTATCGTTGTCCGACAGGCGGCTGCGAGTCGGCGCGCCGAAGCCGGCCGCCAAGCCGGCGATGCAGCCGGCGGAGTAGGGTTCGTGCGCTGGCTTTGTCTCATCGCCGTGTTGTTCGCGCTCATTGCGCCGGCGTTTGCTGTCGAGCCGGACGAGATGTTGAAAAATCCGAAACTCGAGGCGCGCGCGCGCGATATTTCGCGCGAGTTGCGCTGCATGGTTTGTCAGAATCAGTCGATCGATGATTCGGCGGCGCCGCTCGCGCGCGACCTTCGTCTGCTCGTTCGCCGCCGGCTGATGGCGGGGGATACCAATCGGCAGGTAGTCGACTTCCTCGTTGCCAGGTATGGCGAGTTTGTTTTGCTTAAGCCGAGATTTGAGCCGCGGACGTTTCTACTCTGGGGCTTGCCGCCGGCGGTGTTGATCTGCGGTGCAATCGGTCTGTTTTTGTGGGGTCGGCGGAGCCCTCCGACCGATGCGACGAATGCCACGTTGACCGAGGCCGAAAAGGCGCGCGTTGCAACTTTGGTCGAATCTCCGACGGACCAATCCGCGGTTTGACTGGAACTGCTGTTCCTTTTTGAAGCCAAGGAACAAACGGCCAATACACACCTTACAAATTTGTAATGCGCCCGACAGGGCGCTGTAAGGCTTGGCACCCCATCTTCGGAATCGAAACGGGGCGCTGAAGCGTCCACCCCTATCGATACGGAGATACCCTAATGGCTTCGGGCAACACTCCCGCCCCGCGTTGGCGCATATTTTCCGTGCGCCGTGCCCTTCTCGTTACGACCACCATCGCCGGTCTCAGCGCCGCTGCGCTGGTTTTTGCGCCCGGATTTGGATCGGGTCCCTATGCACCGGCACTCGCGCAGAACCTCAGCGAGCAGGCACATCGTCTGCAGGCTCCGGTCGGATTTGCGGATATCGTCGAAAAGGTGAAGCCGGCGGTCATGTCGGTCCGCGTCAAAGTCGACGGCGGCTCGGACACGTCCACCTTGAACGATAACGATGTTCCTCCGGGCTTGCGCGATTTCTTCCGGCGCTTCGGCATGCCTGAGATCCCGCATGGCGGACATCGTCATAACGTCATCACCGGACAAGGCTCCGGCTTCTTCATCACCGCAGACGGTTACGCGGTCACCAACAATCACGTCGTCGAGAAAGCGGAAAGCGTGCAGGTCACGACCGACGACGGCAAGATTCATAAGGCGAAGGTCATCGGCACCGATCCGCGCACGGACCTCGCGCTCATTAAAGTCGACGGCGGACCGTTCCCCTACGTGAAGCTTTCGGATCAGACGCCGCGTATCGGCGATTGGGTGATCGCCGTCGGCAATCCGTTCGGTCTCGGCGGCACGGTTACCGCGGGTATCGTTTCGGCGCGCGGCCGCGACATCGGTGCGAACGCGTATGACGACTTCATCCAGATCGATGCGCCGGTGAATAAAGGAAACTCGGGCGGTCCGACATTCGACACTGCGGGCAATGTGATCGGCGTGAACACCGCGATCTTCTCGCCGTCGGGCGGGTCGGTCGGTATCGCTTTCGCGATTCCGGCTGACACGGTCAAGAATGTCGTTGCACAGCTCAAGGAGCACGGCTCGGTTACACGCGGTTGGATCGGTGTTCAAATCCAGCCGGTGACGCCCGAAATTGCCGATAGTCTTGGACTGAAGAAAGCAAAGGGCGCGCTCGTCGCAGAGCCGCAATCCGACAGTCCTGCCGTTAAAGCTGGCATCGAGGCCGGCGACGTGATTACTTCCGTCGACGGTAAAGACGTCAAGGATGCGCGCGATCTGGCAAAGAAGATCGGCTCCATGGCCCCCGGAGCATCCGTCAAGCTGACGATCCTGCATAACGGTTCGGAAAAAAGCATCAACCTGACGCTAGGCACCATGCCGAAGCAACAGGAAGCGCGCGCCGATAACAACAAGGATGACTCCTCCGGCACGACGGATATGGCGAAGCTCGGGCTGACGCTTGCGCCCGCCGATCGCGTCGCTGGCGCCGGAAAGAAAGGCGTCGTGGTTACGCAGGTCGATCCGGCGGGTGTGGCCGCCGACCATGGCTTCTCGTCGGGCGACGTTATCCTCGAGGTTGCAGGTAAATCGGTTTCAACGCCGGCTGATGTGCGTCACGTCATTGCCGATACGCGTTCCGCAGGAAAACACACCGTGCTGGTCCGGGTGAAGTCGGGCGACAACACGAAATTTGTCGCGCTTCCGGTCGGCAAGGGGTGAACGAGCTTGGGGAGTACCGCTGGCATCCGTCGCCCCCGCTGGCGGCACAAACCCAGCGGGACGGGCCTTGTGCCCGTCCCGACCGATCGCTGGCCGAATGACGTGCGCGCCGTTCGGCAGCTAAACGAACTCCGGCCCTGGCATCCGTCGCCCCCGCTGGGGCGGGGTCGTTGAGGGGTGGCGGTCAAGCCGCCACCCCTCGCGTTTGTGGGGGGCAGGCCAGGTTGGAACAGAAGCCGATTGCATTTGGGGGCAGGGGTTCGACGATAAACGGTGTAGCCGATGTCCACTTATGCGGATATTCACGGGCAGCGCGCATCCGGCCGTATGGCCGACGCGCAACCGGATCGGACCACCATGCGCCTTCTTGTCATTGAGGACGACCGCGACGCTGCCGACTATCTGATCAAGGCGTTTCGCGAGGTCGGCCATGTCGCCGATCAGGCAAATGATGGAGAAGAGGGCTATGCGCTGGCGCTTGACAGTCAATACGACGTGCTGATCGTCGATCGCATGCTTCCCAAACGAGACGGGCTTTCGCTGATCGGCGCATTGCGCGAAAAGAACATCGATACGCCCGTGCTTATTCTTTCCGCGCTTGGCCAGGTCGACGACCGGGTCAAGGGACTGCGTGCGGGCGGCGACGATTATTTGTCCAAGCCTTATTCGTTTTCGGAATTGCTTGCGCGCGTGGAGGTGCTGTCACGCCGCCGGGGTGGCCGCAATGAGGAAACCGTCTACCGCGTCGGCGACCTGGAGCTCGACCGGTTGTCGCATCAGGTCACGCGCGGAAAGGAAGAAATTTCCTTACAGCCGCGGGAATTCCGGCTGCTCGAATATTTGATGAAGCACGCAGGGCAGGTGGTCACCCGCACGATGCTTCTGGAGAATGTGTGGGACTATCATTTCGATCCGCAAACTAACGTTATTGACGTCCATATCTCGCGTTTACGCTCGAAAATCGATAAAGGTTTCTCCCAGCCGCTTTTGCATACGGTCCGCGGCGCGGGATACATGATCCGTGACGGCGCTCGGTAAGCTGTTTCGCACGACCACGTTCAAGCTTACGCTGGTCTATTTGGTCGTGTTTGCGCTGTTTGCAGCGTTTCTGCTTGTCTATTTCGCGCTCAATACCCGCCGTCTGATTACCGAGCAAATCACCGATACGGTCAACGCCGAGATCACCGGGCTTTCCGAGCAGTATCGGATCGGCGGCATTCGCCGCCTGGTCCTCGTCGTCGATGCGCGGGCGCGGCGGCCGGGATCGAGCCTTTACCTTGTCACGACTTTTGCCGGCGAGTCGCTCGCCGGCAATGTCGGTTCGCTTGCGCCGGGCATCCTCGACAATCCCGGCTGGTCGGAATCGGCTTATCGCCGTCTCGATGAAACGGATGGGCCTGTACATCACGCATTGGTGCGTGTGTTTCAGCTTCCCGGCGGTTTTCGGCTGCTGGTGGGCCGCGATCTCGAGGAACGCGAGCGGCTCTACCACATCGTCTTGTCTGCAGGCCGCTGGTCGGTTGCCATCGTCGTGATTCTCGGACTCGTAGGTGGCTTCTTTGTCACGCGACGCGTGCTCCGCCGTGTCGATGCCATGACCGAGACGACCCGCACGATCATGAGCGGAAATCTCGAGCAACGGCTGCCGGTCGCGGGCACCGGAGACGAGCTCGATCGGCTTGCGGAAAATCTCAATCTGATGCTCGAGCGGATCGAAGCGCTGATGCACGGGTTGAAGGAAGTTTCCGACAACATCGCGCACGATCTCAAGACGCCGCTCACGCGCCTGCGCAACCGCTCCGAAGAGGCATTGCGTACGGCGAAAAACGAGGCCGAATACCGCGACGTTCTCGAAAGCATGATCGATGAGTCGGATCACCTCATCAGCACGTTTGACGCGCTGTTGATGATTGCGCGCGCGGAGTCGGGCCACGCGCGCGACGACATGAAGGATTTCGATGCTGCCGAGATCGCCCGCGACGTCGGCGAGCTCTACGAGCCGCTGGCGGAAGAGAAGGGCATTGCGCTCACGGTCGACGCAGCCGCCGCGGCTCCGGTGAAGGGCAACCGGGAACTGATCAGCCAGGCGCTCGCTAATCTGGTCGACAACGCCATCAAGTATGCCGGGCCGGAGCAAAAGCAGGTCAATGGGGAAATGCCCAACATCGTGGTTAAGGCACTTAATGAGGGTGACCACATCTTGCTCACGGTCGCTGATGCGGGTCCCGGCATCCCCGAGGCGGATCGTGCGCACGTCGTCGAGCGCTTCGTACGCCTCGAGCAGAGCCGTTCATTGCCTGGATCCGGGCTTGGCTTGAGCCTCGTTTCGGCCGTGGCGCGTCTGCACGGCGGCGAATTGACGCTGGAGGACAACAAGCCGGGGCTCAAGAGCACGATCGTGCTACCGCGCACCGGGCCGCAGCCCGT
>DASUKT010000254.1:0-8512 GCA_036278575.1 Pseudolabrys sp.
GTCCGGAAAATCGCGTAGCCGCCCGTTCTCGATAAACAGCGTCAGGTGATGCTTGCCGTTCTCGCCTTCGGTCCAGCCGTAGCGATCGCCATTCGACGTGAATAAATAAGGACGCGCCTTCTCCAGCGGCTTGCCGGCGCGCCTGGCGATTTCGGCGCGGAAGGCATCTGCGCCGTGATCGTCGAGCGTGTATTTCAACCGCGCGTGCTTGCGGTTGGAGCGATCGCCCCAATCGCGTTGGATTGTGCAGACCGCTTCGGCGACGGCAAACAATTCTTCCGCCCGGCAGAAGCCGAGCACGTCGCCGATGCGCGGATAGGTTTCAGGTTCGCCGTGCGTCATGCCCATGCCGCCGCCGACGGCGACGTTCCAGCCTTCGATCGTGTTTTTCTTGCCGACGATGGCGATGAAACCTAAGTCCTGCGCAAACACGTCGATGTCGTTCGACGGCGGAACGGCAAATCCGATCTTGAATTTTCGCGGCATGTAGGTCTTGCCGTAGATCGTCTCAACGTCCTCACGTTCGCCCTCGCCGGCGACTCTCTCTCCGTCGAGAAAAATCTCGTAATAGGCGTGCGTCTTGGGCTTGAAGTGCAAGGAGGTACGGCGCGCGATATCATAAACCTCGGCGTGGATTTTCGACTGATCTGGATTCGAGATCGCCATTACGCCGCGCGTGTCGTCACCGCACGCAGCAATCGTATCCAGCGCAACCTGGTTGATCCTTTTCAGCACGGTTTTGACGTTGAACTTCAGCACGCCGTGCATCTGAAACGTCTGCCGCGTGGTCAGGCGCAGCGTGTCGCCGGCGTAGGTGCGCGCAACCTCGTCCAGCGCGAGCCACTGCTGCGGCGTGATCACCCCGCCCGGCAGCCGGATGCGGATCATGAATCCGAAGGCTTTTTCCAGCTTTTTCTTCGTGCGCTCGGGCCGCAGGTCGCGGTTATCCTGCAAATACATGCCGTGGAATTTCAGGAGCTGCGCACTGTCCTCGCTGACACCGCCGGTCAAGGGATCGGCCATGTCCTCGGCGAGGTTGCCGCGCAAGTAGCGGCTGCGTGCCTTGAGGTGCTCCATGGAGGAGAGTTCTTTGTCGGGCATGTTTGTCCTCGTCATTCCGGCCGAGGACGCCTCGCGTCCGAGAGCCTGAATCCAGAAATCAATGTGGTCACTTTCATCTGGATTCCGGGCTCGCGTCCATAGCGCGTCGAACACACGCGTAACCGCTTACGGGCACGCCCGGAATGACGGCTCCTTTAGTAGGTGTCCGTCAGATAGCGCTTGTCGCGCTCCAGCGCCGCGACGGCCTGCTCCGCCGCTTCCGGCGTGATGCTCTTCACGTCCGCATAGGCGCGTACCAACGTCGCGCGTACGTCCTTCGCCATCGATTTGGCATCGCCGCAGACATAGAACATAGCACCGCCGTCGAGCCAGGCGATCAGGTCCTGACGTGCTTCCCACATCTTGTGCTGCACATAGACTTTCTCCGGCGTGTCGCGTGAGAAGGCGACGTCCATGCGCGTGAGCGCGCCGTCTTTCAGCGCCTCCTGCCAGTCGAGCTGGTACAGGAAATCATGCGTGAACTGGCGGTCGCCGAAGAACAGCCAGCTTCGGCCCGTCGCCTCGGCCGCACGACGCTCCTGCACGAAAGCGCGGAACGGCGCAACGCCCGTGCCGGGGCCAACCATGATGATGTCTCGATCGGGCGCCGGCAGCGCGAAGTGACGGTTCGGGCGCAGCTTTACGCGTACGCGGCCGCCCTTCTTCAGACGTTCGGCGATGAAGTTGGAGGCGACGCCTTTACGGGCGCGGCGATGCGTCTCGTAGCGCACCGCAGAAATGAGCAGATGCGCCTCGTCATCGAACTCGCGGCGCGACGACGCGATCGAATAGGCGCGTGGCGCGAGCGGGCGCGTCACCGCGCGCAGGTGCTCGGCCGTCAATGCAATCGGGAACGTCGCGATCAGGTCGATCAACTGACGGCCTACGATCCATTCTTTCGCCTGCCCGTCCGCGATCAGCGCCTTCACGTACTGGTGTCCCGTTTGCGCGGCGTAGGTCTCAACCGTCTTGAGCGACAGCGTCGTTACGTCGCGCGACTTGATGAACTCGTTGCGCAGCTTGTCGTCACCCGAGAGACCGGCAAGCTTCAAGAGCTCATCGACATAGGCCGGATCGTTCTCCGCGTAGACATCAAGCGAGTCGCCCGGCTCGTAGGCGGGCGCGCCGCCATCGAACGACAGCGCAAGATGGATCGTTTCCTTGTCCGACCAGGACGAATTCAGATTGAGATGCTCGGTGACTTCCGCCTCGACGATGTCAAGATTGGGAGAGGCCGCCGGCTTGCTGAAATCGACCTCGATGACCTTGCTGTTCGCCGCATCGGCGGGCGCAAATGTCTTCACCGTATCGGCGATCCACTTACCGGCGGGCTCGTCGAAATCGAGATCGCAATCGACGCGGTCCGCCACGCGCTTGGCGCCGAGTTTTTCCAGACGCTCGTCCAGTTTCTTGCCGATCGCGCAAAACTCGGCATAGGCCGTGTCGCCAAGCGCGAGTACGCCGAACTCGACGCCATCGAGGCGCGGAGCACTATCGCTCATCAATTCGTTGAAAGCGCGGACGGCGCGCGCAGGCGGGTCGCCCTCGCCCCACGTGGCGGCGATCACCACCAGACGCTTAATTGCCGGCAGCGCCGCCAAATCGAGATCGGCCATGTCCATCAGTGTCGGCTTAAGCGCATTCTTGCGCGCGGCCTTGGCGAAATCGTTTGCCAGCCGCTCGCAGTTGCCGGATTCGCTCGCGTACAGAATGGTGATCGGCTCGGCCGGGCGCGCGGAAGCCGCGGGCTGCGCAGCTCCGCCGGCGGCAGACTCCAAACCGGCGAGAAAGCCGGCGAGCCAGGCGCGCTGGGTCGCGCTGGCCGGACCGACCACGCGATTGAGCAAAGCGATTTCCTCGTCGCCGAAGGGGGCCGTTTTCGGAATGGTTGGATGGCCAGCCATGCCCCACCTCACCCCGCGCGGAAAAGAAGCCGGCCGGTGGCGCGGGCGATCTGAACGGGCATGAGGACAGCTCCGGGCGCGTGAACAGGAGCTGTTTAATAGGAGATTGTTCTGTTTAGGCGCAACAAGCAGGGGAAAATAAGAAAATCCTTTTGTCCTGCCGTCCAGTACGAAAGGCTTATGCCAGAAATACCCTTTCTCATGGGACTGCCGGCCCCATCGAAAGAGGCAGTTAACCGCTGAAAAATGGGGCAAAACCGCGCGCACGGCCATCAGTAAACATCCTGCTGGTAACGGCCTGCCCGCTTGAGGTTGGCAACAAAGGCAACCGCCTCGTCGATCGTCCGTGCGCCATGTCTGGCCACGACATCGACCCGCGCACGGTCGACATCCTTGGCCATGCGCAGCGCGTCGCCGCAGACATAAACGTGCGCGCCCTCCGCCAGCCATGACCACAAATCGCGGCCAACCTCGCGCATGCGATGCTGCACGTAAATTTTCTCGTCGGCGTCGCGTGACCACGCGAGCGTCAACCTGTTGAGCAGGCCGGCCGAACGCATCGCAATCAGTTCCTTTTCGTAGAAGAAATCGTAGTTGCTGTGCTGGTGGCCGAAGAACAGCCAGTTGCGGCCAGGCGCTTTAATGGCGGCGCGCTCCTGCAGGAAGGCACGGAACGGAGCGATGCCGGTGCCCGGGCCGATCATGATGATCGGCGTGGCCGGTTCGGCGGGCAGCGCAAAGTGTTGCGCTTTTTGCACGTAGACCTTTAACGGCATGCCGGGGACGATGCGGCTCGAAAGAAATGTCGAGGCAACGCCTAGGCGCGTGCGATTTCCGATTTCGTATTGAACCGCGTCGACCGTAAGCGATGCGCGGCCCGGATTGCATTTCGGCGAGGACGAAATCGAATAGACGCGCGGCTGCAAAGCATCGAGCGACTCAATGAAGGCCTCCGGGTCGGGGCGAATGCCGGGAAACTTCTGCAAGGCCGCAAGCACGTCGAGCGTCGCGGCATCGCCATCTGGATCGCCGCCGGACGCAAGCCCCTTCGCCTTCTGCCGTCGATCGCCGCCCGTCAAATAGGAAATGAGCTGAAACAGCATGTCGGGCGCAGGCGACAGCGATACGCCGTCGATCAGCACATCGCGCAGCGTGCGATCGGCGATCGGAAAATCCGGCGGCGCATGCAGCGCTTCGAGAACCGCATCGACGAGCGCCGGATCGTTGGCGGGGAAAATGCCGAGTGAGTCGCCGACCGCATACTCGACATCGCTTTCCGCGATCTCGATCTCGACGTGCCACGTATCCTTGGCCGAACCCGGCTTGCTCAAGCGCTCGCGCGAAAGGAACGACGCCTGCACGGGATTGTCGCGCGAATAACCGCGCACCGATGCGATCGGAGCTTTTGTGGTCGGCTCGGACGCTGCTTTTGCGGAAACCGGCCTCGCCTCGGCCGGAGTACCGAGTTCCCGATAAAGCTGCTTCAGCATGCGCGCCGTCTCTTTGCCGCCCGGCACGCACAGATTCAGCCGCTCTTCTTTTTTTGAAAAAATCGCTTCGGAATAATCACGGCAGTTATAGCCGCACTGGCCGCAGTCCTGCTGCGCCATCGCCGCCATCATGCGGCGACGCAACGGCTTGCCTTCCGCGAACTTCATGCGCTCCGCAAGCGACAGCGTCTGATCGTGCCAGGGTGCGTTATCGTTCGTTTCTTCTTCAGGCGCAGGCGCACCGAGAATATCCGGCAGCAGCGCCGCGGCACGCGCGGACGACAACGGCGTAACACCGCCCTCCTCCAGCGAGATCAATCCGGCGAACAGGCCATTGAGCCATAACCGCTGCTCGGGCGAGAACGGGGCGCTCTCCGGAATGAAGGCTGGGATTGGCGGGCGCGGAGTGATGCTCATTCAATGTCCTTCGCGCACAGTGCCTTCAGCGCATCGATCTCATGTCGTCGAGCAAAGCTAAGGAAACTTTCATCGGGCGCGGCGCGACTGCGGAGATAAGCCTTGAGCATGCGCTCGATGGTTTCCGGCGCATCACTTGCCTTCACATCGCGATAAAGCTCGCGGCCGAGTGTAGCATCCGGCCCAAAACCGCCACCGACATGGATGTGATAGCCCTCGACCGTCTCGCCGTCGTCGGAAATCTGGACCTTGCATGCGAGCAAGCCGATCTCGCTGATGAAATGCTGCGCGCAGGAATGATGACAGCCGGTGAGATGAATGTTGACAGGCGCGTCGAGTGCAACGCGCGTTTCGCACCAACGCGCGATGTCGTCCGCGTGTCCTTTGGTATCCGCCGCCGCAAACTTGCAGCCTTTGTTGCCGGTGCAGGCGACGAGCCCGGCGCGGATCGGACTGGCCTTGATCGCAAGGCCGAGCGCCTCGACCTTGGCGCATGCCGCTGCAACATTTTGCGTTGCGACACCGGAGATCAGCAGGTTCTGCCATACGGTCAGGCGAATATCGCCGTCGCCCCATTCATGCGCGATATCGGCAAGCCCGCGCATCTGGGCAACGGTCATCTTGCCGACCGGCAGCAACACGCCGATCCAGTTCAAGCCTGGCTGCTTTTGTGGATGCACGCCGATATGGGCAAAGCGATCGAATGCCGGCCGTGGCAGCGTCGAACCGGGCGTCGAGCGGTCGAGTTTGCGGCCAAGTTTTTCTTCGACCAGTGCAAGGAATTTCTCGACGCCGATCCTGTCGAGGACGTATTTGAGCCGGGCCTTGTTTCGATTGGTGCGATCGCCGTGCTCGATGAACACGCGTACGACCGCGTCCGCGGCTTTGGTGGCATCCGCCGGCTTCACCAGAACGCCGGTATCGCGCGCAAAGTCCTTGTGGCCTGTAATGCCGCCGAGGCAGAGGCGAAACCAGATGCCGTGCGTCAAGCCGAAACCGTCCTTCACCGCGACGGCCTGGAATCCGATGTCGTTCGTGTCCTCCAGCACCGGCACCTTGCCCGCACCGTCGAACGCGACATTGAACTTGCGCGGCAGCCCGTAAAGCGAACGGTCGTTGAGGATGTGGAAGTGCCACTCGCGCGCAAAGGAGCGCGTGTCGATCAATTCCTGCGGATCGATGCCCGCGGTCGGCGTGCCTGTGACGTTGCGGATGTTGTCGGCGCCAGAGCCGCGCGAGCAGAGGCCGAGGTCCTGCAACGCCTCGATAAAAGCGACCGCGTTTTTTGCTTCGATTTCGCGCACTTGCAGGTTCGCGCGCGTGGTCACGTGCGCATAGCCGCCGCCATAATGTTCGGCGAGATCGGCAACACCGGAGAATTGCGCAGCCTTGAGGATGCCGTTCGGGATGCGCAGCCGGCACATGTAGGAGTTCTGGTTCGGCGCGACATAGAACAGCCCGAAATAACGCCAGCGGAAGTTGTCCGGCGGCTTCGGATATTCGTTGTTTGAAGCCTGCTCTTTCAGCCGCTCGTAGGCATCGAACGGGTGCAGCTCACGCTTGAATTTCTCCGGATCGGAGAGCTTGGCGCCCGCCTTGAGCACGCGATCCTGCGCCTTCAGCGCGGCAGCGTCCGGTCCGGTCGGCTCCAGCACGGGTGTTGTCACCGCCGCACCAGACCCGGCGAGTCCCTTGGCCGTCTTGGCGATCTGCAAGCCGGCGACGAAGCCTTCGAGATAACGCTTCTGTTCGGGCTCAAAATCGCCGGTTTGCGTTTCGAGTATCTTGTCGTCGACACTCATTCGGCGGGCACCGCTGTACGGGCCGCAAGCGGTGCCGGAGCTTTCGGCTTGTGCGTGAGATAGAGTGCAAGCCCTGTGAACAGGAAGCCGCCGACGATGTTGCCAAGTGTGACTGGAATCTGATTCCACAGCCACCATTGCGCGACCGTCACTTTCGCGCCGAGCATGATGCCGGTCGGGATCACGAACATGTTGACGACCGAATGCTCAAAGCCTTGCCCAAAGAAAATCAACATCGGCATCCAAGCTGCCGCGATCTTGCCGATCGTCGAGGCGCTGGTCATCATCATCACGATGGCGAGGCAAACCATCCAGTTGCACAGCATCGCCTTGACGAACATCGTCACCATGCCGGCAAACCCCAGCGAGGCGTAACCGGTCGTCTTTGCTTGTGCGATGGCGATGATCTGTGCACCGACACCGGCCGGCGCGGTTGCGCCGAAATTGGTCAGCACGATCGCCAGCAGCCCGCCGTAGGCCATGCTGCCGATCAGATTGCCGATAAATGTGTAGGACCAGCTCGCAAGCAGCGTCCGCCCGGAGAATTCGCCACTCAACAGCGGCAATGGCAGCAGTCCGAAACTGCCGGTGACGAGATCGAGACCGAGCAAAACGATAATGCAAAGACCCGCCGGAAAAATCAGCGCGCCGACGAGCGGCACGTTGGTCTGCAACGTGCCGGTGAAAGCCAGGCTTGTTGCCGAACCGAGGATTGCTCCTGCCAGAACGCCGCGGATGACAAGATCGGCCGGCGAAAGCGCAAGCTTGCGGCGCGACGTATCCACTATCGCAGCGGCGACATCGGCGGGCTTCACGTAATCCATTTCACGGGCTCCTTTGCTGCACCGGCACAGAGACGCCAGCGCCTCCATGCTGCAGAGCAGCAAAGAGCATGCCAACATGAAACCAATTGAAATCGCTTGTCTTTTTACACGGCTGCCAGCTGCCGCCTCGCGAGGGCGTTATTATTGCGGCAGCGGCCGTCGTTTTTTTGAGCAGACAGCTGCGAAGGCGCCATGGCGTGAGGATTTTCAATCGTTGCAGCGGCTTCGGCATCGGCGACACAAGACGCGCGCCGCGATGCGCGGAAAATCTTATCCTTAATTAAGTCGATATGGGCCGGTCGCGCATTCGCGATCACGGCAAGAACTTTGTTACCGGTGATTTCCATTTCACCGGAACCAGATGCCGGTTTTAGCAACGCCGTAAGCATACGGGCGCATCGTGTCTCCCAATAAAAAATGGCTTGGGAGGCCTCAATGCAGCGGTTCGAAGCCGCCGCGCGGGCGCTGGCATATGCCGGTGTCGCCGCGGGGGCGATCCTTGCGACATCCGGCGCGCACGCCGCCCCTGAGATGAAGCCAGTTGCACCGGCTGAAGCGCAAGGCGCACCGATTGTCGTTGCAAGCCTCGACGAACGGCTCACGGACAAACCGTCCTCGGCGGTTTCACCCGGTTCGCTTATGCCGCAACCGAGCGCGCGTCTGGCCCGCGTCCGCACGATCATCACCGGCGACGCATCTTTCTACGAAGAGAAGGGCAAGACGTCCTCTGGCGAACGGTACGACGCAAAGGCCTTTACGGCCGCGGCCCAGATTCTGCTTCGCGATCAATTCGGCGGGCTCCGTTACGGAAGAAATTATCAGCCCTCCTACGGCATCGCCGAATGGGGCGGAAAGAAAGCGATCGTCAAATTCAACGACGTCGGGCCGCTGGCGCCAGGCCGCGCCTTCGATTTCAGCCGCGCCGCAATGGAATATTTCGACGGCATAGATCTGGGTGTGCTGCCGCACGTCAC
>DASUKT010000255.1:0-4482 GCA_036278575.1 Pseudolabrys sp.
TACGACGCACCCGGCGTCGCTAAGAATACGGGCGAGGACGCGCGTCTGAGATTTAGTGAGCGCCGAAATAAACTCTGCCGTCATGCGCGGGCTTGACCCGCGCATCCATGATGAGGCGCCACGCCGGAAATCTTACGGTTATCAATGGTGCGCTGCTTCATGGATTGCCGGGCGAAAGGGCGTTTACGCCCGTCTTCGACGGGCTATGCCCGGCAATGACAGAAGGAGACGTCGTTCCGCGCAACGAGCTCAATGCGCCGGCACGTGCGCTTCGCGGATCACGTTGCCCCAAACCTTGGTTTCCTGTTCGATGAAAGCTTTGCTGGATTGAGGAGTGCCGCCGACCGGGGAAAGGCTCAGCTTCCTGAAATGATCGGTAACGACGGGATCCTTGAGCACCTCGTCTACGGCCTTGTTGAGCTTGGCGACGATCGCCGCCGGTGTTTTCGGCGGCGCAACGATCGCATTCCACGTACCCGACTCGATGTTGATGCCCTCTTCATCGAGCGTCGGGATATTCGGCAGCGCAGGAATACGCTGCTTGGTCGTGACGGCAAGAATTCGCGCGCGCTTGCCGTTGTGAAGCTGGATCGATTTGGCGAGCTCCATGAAGATCATGTCGACGTGCCCGGCGATGAGATCGTTGAGCGCCGGCGACGTGCCTTTGTAAGGGACATGCACGAGCTTGGTGCCGGTCACTTTCTCGAACAGCGCCGCAGTCAGGTGCGACGTGGTGCCGATGCCCTGCGAGGCGTAGTTGATCTTGCCGGGATGCGCCTTGGCATAGGCGACCAGTTCCTTCGCCGTCTTGGCCGGAAAGTCGCTCCGCACCAATAGCGTGTTCGGAATCGCGCTCATGATGGCGACCGGCTCGAACCTGGTCGGATCGAATGCGATTTTCCTGTAGAGCAGCGGATTGACCGTGAGCGGCGCCGGCTGCGCGGCGAGCAGCGTGTAGCCGTCGGGCGGCGAGGTGTAGACGTAGTCGGCGCCGATGTTTCCGCCCGCGCCGGCGCGGTTCTCGACGACGACGGGCTGGCCGAGCTTCTGCTGCAAACCCTGCGCAACCAGCCGCGCGACGGTGTCGACGCCGCCGCCGGCCGGAACGCAGACCACAATCCGGATCGGATGGTTGGGAAAATTCGCAGCATCCTGCGCCGCCGCCGGCGTCGCGATCAGAACGGCGGCAGCGAATAAAGCCGAAATCCGGAACATGGCATCCTCCCTCCACGCACCGCGTTCGCCGGTCTGGGCGCCGGCTTGCGGCGTTTTTCTCGCACCCGCTCGTCAGGTTTTTGCCGCTTCGCGAAAACCGAAGGCTGGGTTGCAGTCTTCTACATTGTCGATGGTCGCACCATCGCGCAATGTCCGCCAGCCCAAACCGACAGGAGCCCCGGTGGACGCACTGCCCAGGCTGGCCGAAATCGCCGCCATTTTCGTTCTTGCCGGCGGCGTCAAGGGCATGATCGGAATGGGATTGCCGACGGTCGCCATCGGCATCCTCGGTCTTTTCATGACGCCCGCCGAGGCCGCCGCCATCCTGGTGCTGCCGACGCTCATTACCAACATTTGGCAGGCGCTCGCCGGACGGGAATTTTTCCGGCTGCTGCGGCGGCTGTGGCCGATGTTCGCGGGGATTTTCGTCGGCGCCTGGATCGGCGCGGTCGTGCTGCACAGCGTCGCAAGTCCGTGGGCGACGACCGCCCTCGGCGTCGTGCTGATGATCTATGCTCTGCTCGGCCTGAGCAACGTTCACTTCTCGGTGCCGCCGCAGGCCGAAATCTGGCTTGCGCCGCCGATCGGGGTTGCAAACGGCATCATCAGCGTCGCGACCGGCGTATTCTCGCTCCCGGCCTTGTTCTATCTGAACGGACTGAAGTTGAGGCGCGACGAACTGGTGCAGGCGCTCGGGCTGCTGTTCAGCCTGTCCACGATCGCGCTCGCTGCGGCGCTCGTGCATGGAGGCGCCATGCACTATTCGGCGGCGGGTCTGTCGGTGCTGGGGCTTGTGGCATCCCTGATCGGCATGACGTGCGGCCAAATGGTTCGCGGCCGCGTCAGGCCCGAGCTCTTCCGCAAGATTTTTTTGATCGGTCTCCTGCTGCTCGGCGCTCATCTTGCGCTGCACGAGTTGCTATAGTCGATACCCGATGAATGTGCCGAGGACCCTGAAATGAAGATTGTCGATCTCTCTCACGTGATGAACGTTCATACGCCCGGCTGGGTCGGTTATGCCGGCAACAAGATGTATTATGCGCAGAATTTGCAGACTGTGCGCATCGTCGCGCAGCGCATCGATACCGCGCTGCATGTCGGCACGCATTTCGACGGCGCCATGCATGCGACCGACAATCCGACCGGCGACATGGCGCATTTGCCGCTCGACTATCTCGTCAACCGCGGCGTGGTGGTCGACATCTCCAAGCACATGCACGACTGGGCGGTGATTACGCCGGAGATTATCGAGTCAGCCGGCGCCGACATCCGCGAAGGCGACATCCTCATTTTGCACACCGGCTGGCACAAGCATTATGAAGGGCAGTCGCAGCAGGATCTCGTGCGCTACTTCTGTTATCACCCGGGCCCAAGCCTCGACACGCTGCACTGGATGCTGAAGAAAAAAATAAAATGGTGGGGCATGGACACCGGCTCGTGCGACCACGCGATGAATACCTCGATCCGCACCATGCGGCCGGACCTTGCCGAAGAGTTCACGAAGAAGCACGGCAAAACGCCGGGCGAATTTTTCGGCACGTTCGAATACACGCACAAGAAATCCGGACGCAAAGTTTCCGCCGACGTCTTTCCGTTCCACAACTGGGCGTTTCAGGAGGGCTTGCTGCACGCGGAAAATCTCGGCGGCGACATCGAGCTCGTGCTCGGCAAGCGCTGCCTGATCGGCGCGTTCCCCTGGCGCTACGAAGGCCTCGAAGGCTGCCCGTGCCGCATCGTCTGCTTCCTCGATACCGACATGTCGGTCGAAGCGGTCGGCAATGCCGCCAAGGCCATCTTCTGACTCGTCATTGCCGGGCTTTGGACCCGGCAATCCATCTTTCACGAACAGATAGGCGCGCGGGATCGAGCCCGCGCATGAGGATGTGCTTGCCGTCGCTACGCGAGTTTGATTAGCTTTGTTTGCGTACAAACAAAACCGCGCGGAATTGGGCGATGCCGCACATAGCTTCGCACGACGGCACCCGGCTTTATTACGAGGAGGCGGGCCGCGGCTCGCCGATCGTGTTCGTGCACGAATATGCGGCCGACTATCGCACCTGGGAGCCGCAGATGCGGCGCTTCTCGCGCTCGCACCGCTGCGTGACTTACAGCCAACGCAGCTATCCGCCCTCCGACATTCCCAACGATCCGGACCGATACAGCCAGGAATCATTCCGCGATGACGTGATCGCGGTAATGGACGCGCTGAAGATCGACAAGGCGCATGTCGTCGGCCATTCGATGGGCGCGCTTACGGCGGTGCTCGCCGGCATCAAGTATCCGCAGCGCTGCCTTTCGGTGACGGCGGCGGGCTGCGGTTACGGCTCGAGCGCCGATCCGGAAATCGTCGAGCAAACGCGTGCGGCCTCACGCGAAACCGGCAAGATGTTTGCCGAAACCGACATGAAGACCGCCGCGGTCAAATATGCCGACGGCCCGACGCGGCAGGCGCACAAGAACAAGGATCCGCGCGGCTACGCCCAATTCGTGCAGATGCTGAGCGAGCATTCCGCGCACGGTCATTCGATGACGATGATCAATCTGCAGGCCAGACGCCCGACATTGTGGGACATCGAATCCGACCTGAAGCAATTCTCGCCGCCGCTGCTCGTTGTCGTTGGCGACGAGGATGACTGGTGCGTCGATGCCAGCATTTTCCTGCGCCGTGCCGTGCCGACCGCAGGTCTCGCGGTTTTCCCGCGCACGGGCCATACGCTCACCAGCGAGGAGCCGGACAAGTTCAACGATGCGCTGGCGGAATTTTTCGCCGCCGCCGAAGCGGGACGCTGGCTGGCGCACAAGCCGGCCTAGAAAATCAACGGAGGAATTTCGCGATGGACCTCAAGCTCAACGGCAAGACCGCGCTGGTGACGGGCGGCAGCGAAGGCATCGGCAAAGGCATCACGCTCGCGCTCGCGAAGGAAGGCGTCGACGTCGCCATTTGCGCGCGGCGCAAGGAGCCGCTCGAGGCTGCCGCGGCTGAAATCGCTAAGTCGACCGGGCGCAAGATCGTCGCCATTCCCGCCGACTTGCGTCAGGACAAAGACGCGAAAAGCTTCATCGAGCAGGCGGTGAAGGCGCTCGGCCGCGTCGATATCATGATCAACAACGCGGGCTCGGCGGCCGGCGGCGTCATCGAGCACCTCACCGAGGACGATTGGGAAAAGGGGCTTCAGCTCAAATTCATGGGCTACGTGCGCTGCCTGCGTTACGTGCTGCCGGTCATGGTGAAGCAGGGCGGTGGGCGCGTCGTAAACCTGATCGGCA
>DASUKT010000256.1:0-6415 GCA_036278575.1 Pseudolabrys sp.
GGCGTTAGGCTGGCATTGGGCGCAAAGCGGGCAGGGCGGTTGCGTGGCTGAGCAGATCGTCGAAACGGACATTCCCGCGCGGCTCGACCGGCTGCCATGGGGCCGCTTTCACCGGCTCGTCGTTGCCGCCCTTGGCATCACCTGGATTCTCGACGGCCTCGAAGTGACGCTCGCCGGTGCCCTCTCGGGCGCCTTGAAGGCGAGCCCGGTCCTGCGATTTTCGAACACGGATATCGGTGTCGTCAGCAGCGTCTATCTGGTCGGCGCCGTATTGGGGGCGCTGTTCTTCGGTTGGCTTACCGACCGGCTCGGCCGCAAGAAATTATTCTTCATCACGCTCTCAGTTTATCTGTTGGGGACAGCGGCGACGGCGGCATCATGGAATCTGGCGAGCTTTGCCGTTTTTCGTTTCCTCACCGGCGCGGGCATCGGCGGCGAGTACGCCGCGATCAATTCGACGATTCAAGAATTGATACCGGCGCGCGTGCGCGGCTGGACCGACCTCGTGATCAACGGCAGCTTCTGGGTGGGCGCTGCGCTTGGCTCGCTCGGCTCGCTTGTTCTGCTCGACCCCGCGGTGATCGATCCCGAACATGGGTGGCGCTTTGCGTTTCTGATCGGCGCGGCGCTGGCGCTGGCGATCTTCTTTATGCGGCTGTGGATTCCGGAAAGCCCGCGCTGGCTAATGACGCATGGCCACGCCGAAGAGGCGAAGCGCGTGGTCGCCGGCATCGAGGCGCATTTCGACTTTCTGCCGTCCGGCGATCTGCCGCGCGTCCGGTTGCGCACACGGCACGCCACGCCGCTTCGCGAAGTCGCACGGGTCTTGTTCGTGGTGCATCGGCAACGAGCTCTGGTCGGGCTTGGGTTGATGGCGTCACAAGCATTTTTCTACAACGCGATTTTTTTCACCTACGCGCTCATTCTGACGGATTTTTATTCCGTTCCTGCCGACAGCGTCGGCTGGTATCTGCTGCCGTTCGCGGCCGGAAACTTTCTGGGCCCGGTGCTGATTGGGCGGTTTTTCGACACGCTCGGCCGCCGGGTTATGATAGCATTCACGTATATCATTTCGGGTGCGCTGCTCGCCGTGGCCGGTTACCTGTTCATGCGCAACCTGATCACCGCCGAGACGCAGACGGTTGCGTGGATGATTATCTTTTTCTTTGCCTCATCCGCCGCAAGCTCCGCCTATCTCACGGTGAGCGAGACATTCCCGCTTGAAATCCGCGCGCTTGCGATCGCTTTTTTCTATGCGATCGGCACGGGGGTCGGAGGCGTTATCGGCCCGCTGCTGTTCGGCGCGCTCATCGACACGCACTCGCGCGTGAGCGTGTTCGGGGGCTATCTGCTTGGGGCTATGTTGATGATTGCCGGCGGATGCATCGCGTGGCTGTGGGGTGTTAACGCCGAGCGCAAGTCACTGGAGATGGTGGCAAAGCCGCTCACGTTTGTCGATTGATCTAAATGCCCGCCAACTCCCGCATGATTTTATAAAGTGCGGCCTGGCCCTCGAAGCCGATGCCGGGCCGATCCGACAGGCTGAGGTGGCCATTTTCGAGCTTGGCATCGTCGGCAAAGCCCGCGAACGGCCCGAACACGCCGGGATATGATTCCGCACCGCCGAGGCCGAAACCGGCGGCAATCGCCAGCGACATCTGGTTGCCGCCGTGCGGAAAAAGGCCGGAGCGCGGCCAGCCGTGCTTCGCCAGCATGTCGAGCGTGCGCGCGTATTGCACGATCCCGTAGGCCTGCGGCGGATCGACCTGAATCACATCGCCACGCTCGGCTCGCAGACCGCCGAAGCACACGAGGTTTTGGACATCTTGCGTTGAGAACAGGTTCTCGCCGGTCGAGAGCGCGCCGTCGTATGCATCCGAGATTTCTGCGAGCGTCGCGAAATCGAGCGGATCGCAGGGCTCTTCATACCAGCGCAATCCGTACGGCGACATCGCTTTTGCGTAAGCGATCGCCTCGTCACGGCTAAATTTGCAATTGGCATCGACCGCAAGTTGACTCCGGCTGGTCATAACGGACTTCACGGCTTCGATACGGCTCATGTCTTCGGCGAGCGACGCGCCGCCGACTTTCATCTTCACCATTGTGTAGCCGGAATCGAGATGGCGGCGCATCTCGTCCTGCAAGTCTCGTGTCGTCTTGCCCGGCGCGTACCAGCCGCCGCCGACATAACAGAATACCTTGTCCGCGATCTTGCCGCCGTTGTAACGTTCCGCCAATACGCGATGCAGCGGCTTTCCTTCGATCTTGGCGACCGCATCCCATGCCGCGACCTCGATGGTCCCGATGCCGACCGAGCGCTCGCTATGACCGCCGGCTTTTTCATTGCGCATCATCACGGCGAGGATTTTTGCTGGATCGAAATTGTCGCCGCCATCATTCAACAGCGATTTTGGATCGGCACTGAGAATGCGCGGGATGAATCGTGCGCGCATCTGCGCGCCGCAGGCATAGCGCCCCGTCGAGTTAAACGCGAAGCCGCAGACCAGCTTCCCCTCACGCATCACATCGGTGATCACCGCGACCACCGATGTCGTCATCTCGGAAAAATTGAAGCTCGAATTGGCGAGAGTCGATTTGAGCGGAACCGCCGCCTCGCGAATGTCGGTGATGCGCATGTCTATTTTCTCTCACCTCCCCCTGAAAGGGGGAGGTCGGCGGGCGAAGCTCGCCGGGTGGGGGTCAGGCAATTCCGGCACGAGACCCCCTCCCTAACCCTCCCCTTTCAGGGGAGGGAAAACGCTCGTCTCAAATCTGCTTGATGTGCGCGTCCTTGATGACTTTCGCCCACTTGTCGACTTCGCTCTTGATGTAGGCAGCGAATTCCTCCGGTGTGTCTGCGATCGGGTCGAAACCGAGTTGCGCGCATTTCGCTTTAACGTCCTCCATCGCCATGATCTTGACGATCTCGCGATTGAGCAGATTGATGATCTGCTTCGGGGTGCCGGCAGGCACAAGGATGCCCTGCATTGTTTCAGACGTTTGTCCCGGCACGCCGGCTTCGGCGAGCGTCGGAACGTCCGGCAGCGCAGCTGAGCGTTTTGCGGTGGTGACTGCAAGGGCGCGCAACGTGCCCGCCTTCACCTGCGGCGAGGTCGGCGGCAAAGCGGTGAAACCGATCGGCGTATGGCCGGCGACGACCGACTGGATCGCGGGCGCGGCGCCGCCAAACGGCACGCTCGTCGCGTCGAGCTTCAGCGAGAGCTTGAACAACTCGGCGGCGAGTTGCGGGGTGGTGCCGATGCCTGGATTGGCAATCGTGTATTTGCCGGGATTTTTCTTGATAAGATCGATCAGCTCTTTCATCGACTTCGCGGGGAAGTTCGACGTCACGACCACCGCATTCGGCGAGGCGGCGGCAAGCGTCACCGGCGCAAAATCCTTGAACGCATCGTATGGATTTCTTTTGTAGAGGCTCGGATTGACCACGTAGCTCGAGCTTGCCACAAGGATCGTATAGCCGTCCGGCTTGGACTTCGATGCCTCCTGCATGCCGATATTGCCACCGGCGCCGGAGCGGTTCTCGACATAGAACTGCTGCTTCAGGGATTCCGACAGCTTCTGCGCGATCAGGCGCGCCATCACGTCTGTCGGACCGCCAGCCGCAAACGGCACGATGATTTTGACCGGATGGTCGGGATAACCGGCTGCGGAAGCCGGCATAGCGATCGCAGCCGCCGCAAGCGACGTGGCCCCTGCAAGAATCCAGCTCTTCCAATTCATCCTGATTCCTCCAAGTGTTTGCCGGCGGTGGAGTCTGCCGGATTTGGTTTATCCAATGAACTACGCCGCTTTCAGCCCCAAAATGGCGCGTGCCTCCTTGGGCGTCGCAAGTTCGGCGCCGAGATCGTCGAGGATGCGTACGGCTTTTTCGCACAGCGCCGCATTGTTGGGCGTGAGCTTGCCTTTGCTGATGTAGACGTTGTCTTCCATGCCGACACGAACATGCCCGCCGAGGAACCATGCTTGAGTCAGCATCGGGAATTCCCAGCGGCCGATTGCGAAGGCCGCCCACATCGCATCTTTTGGCAGCAGCGAATGCGCGTAGATCAGCGTTTGCGGTGTCGAGATAAAGCCGTAGCGAACGCCCATGACGATCTGGAATAACGGCGGGCTTTTCAGCACCCCGGACGCGAGCAATGCATTGGCCAATTGGATGTCGCCGGAATCGAACACTTCCAGTTCAGGCTTGGAGCCGGCCTTGTAAATTTCGTTCGCCATCAGGGTGACGTTACCCGGCGGGTTGATCACGGACGCCGAACCCGACCACATGGTGTTGAGATCGAGCGTGGCGATTTCGGGCTTTAATTCCGCGATGTGCTCGACCCGGCGCATCGGATGCACCAGCGTGCTGCCGGCGGCGGCGACGCGCGGATCATCCTTCCCGGGCACGAAGCGTCCGCCGGGGCCGGTCGTAAGATTGATGATGAGTTCGGAATTCTTGTCGCGGATGCGCTCGACCGTCTCGCGGTAATGCGCAAGCTCCATGCTCGGGCGCCCGTCCGGATAGCGCACATGCAGATGCGCGATCGCCGCGCCGACTTTTGCCGATTCAAGCGCCGCATTGGCGATCTGCTCGGGCGTGCAGGGAAGAGCGGGATTCTGCTCGAGGGTCGTGAGATTGCCGGTAACGGCGACCGTGAGGATCGTCTTGCGGCTTTTCTGTTTACCGATGGAGGCGCTGTCACTCATCGCTTTTACATTCACTTCACTTTACGAACGCGGCGCCGAAAGGCGAGTTCGGCTTTTTCACAGCATCGAATTGACAATAAACAAACGACTGTTTACTTTTCTCGCTTCTCTCAAAACGCGAAGCTTGAGTCAAGCGCGCGGATTTTCCGGAGCGGCACGCGTTGTCGGCGACTGGCGTCAAAGTTCGTAGTGAGTTGCGCAGCAAGCGGCGCTTGCGCCCCGTGAAAACGGTCCGCGCCAAATCGACCACGTCGATCAAACCGCCGCGTACGCCGAGAGATGATGCGACCCCGTCGGTGCGCGAGCGCATCCTCGAAGTCGCCGAACGCCTGTTCGCCGAGTACGGCATGGCCGGCGTCGGTCTTCGTGCCATCACGGCCGAGGCTAGGGTCAACCTGGCCTCAATCGCCTATCACTTCGGCTCGAAAGACGGGTTACTGGAAGCTTTGTTCGCGCAGCGGGCGGCTCCCATTGCCCAGGAACGTTTGCGGCTGCTTGCGCTTTGCACCCAGGACGCCAAGCAGCCGGAGCTCGAGCTAATTCTGGATGCTTTTCTGCGGCCCGCGCTGACGCTTGGGGTTCAGCCGCAATTCGGCGGGCCGGCTTTCGTCAAGTTGCGCGCCCGGCTTGGCATCGAGCCGGAGACAACGACGCGGAAAATTCTGTCGAAGGCGTTCGATCTTTCCAGCCGCAAGTTCATTGATGCGATTGCACGCGCCTTGCCGCAAATCCCGCGCGCCGAAGTCGAATGGCGCTTTCATTTCATGCTCGGCGCGATGTTCTACACCATGGCGAACAGCGGCCGCATTCAATCGCTCACCAATGGCCGAATCGACCCCGGTAATGTGAAGCGCGCGCTCCACCACATGATTCCGTTTCTGGCGGCGGGCTTTCGCTCGGCACCGGTGCCCTGACTTTTCTCCCAGCAAGCAGACAAGGAAAACGAAATGACCAAACGCAAAATCACGCGTCAGGACCTGCGCGACGCTTCTGAAAAATACAAAAATTGGGGGAAGTGGGGACCGAACGATGAAATCGGGACGCTGAATTTCACCACGCCGGAAGACATCGTCGCGGCAACCAAGCTGGTTAAAAAAGGTAAAGTCATTTCGCTTGCGTTGAATTTCGACCATCTCGGTCCGCAGGGCGCAAAAAGCAAGTATCCGTCGATGGGCCGAACCAATCCGATCCACACGATGCTGCGGACCGGCACCGACGCCTATTCGGGCGTTCTCGACAAGCGCGGCATTCGCGCCGCCGATGACATGGTGACCATGCCGCTGCAATGCGGCACGCAATGGGATGGCCTCGGCCATGTCTTCTACGAAAATCATATGTGGAACGGCTATGACTGCCGCGAGGTGACGAGTGCCGGCGCGCAGAAGTGCGGCATCGAAAAAACCAAAAACAAGATGGTGGGCCGCGGCGTGCTGCTCGATGTCGCGCGCTACAAGGGCGTGGAATCGCTCGACGACGGCTATGGCATTACGAACGACGATCTCTACAACACAGCCAAGAAACAGAGTGTCGAGTTGAAGCGCGGTGATCACGTCATCGTGCGCACCGGCATGATGGAGCGCTGCCAGAAAGCCGGAAGCTGGGACGGCTATCCGGGCGGCGACGCGCCGGGCTTTGCCTTCGAGACACTCGAGTTTGTGCAGAAGACGGAGCTTGCCGCATTAGCGAGCGACACCTGGGGCTGCGA
>DASUKT010000257.1:0-12002 GCA_036278575.1 Pseudolabrys sp.
GCCCTTGACCGTGTTGTTGAACACGTCGACGCTGAAAGCCGGATTGATCACCGCATCGACGATGTTGCGGATCGCGAGCAGATGGACCTGCGGTTCTTCGTACTGAATCGCCGGACAACCGGCATCGGCCAGATCGTGCAGCTCGGCGTTGAATGCGTCGCTGATCGCCAAAATGCGGTCGCGGACATTTTTGTAGTGCTTGTCGGGCACTGCGAAGGCGACCAGCTCCGGACCGATCGTGCCGAACTTCACCGGTTTCTTCGTCAGCCGCTGGGCCGTCTTCCACATGGCGGTGTATTGCAGATCGCCGCGGGTGACAGGACCAACGATGCCTGACATCACGCGCGCCTCGAGATAATCGTGCAGGATGTGGCCGGGCGGAAAGCCCAAACCGCCCTGCCCGGCGCGGATCGGCTGCGGATTGCCGCGATCGAATCCGCCCATGTGCCGGGTCGGATAATTCGTCCAGCTTTGGCCGCCGACATCGGAATCGAAATGCGCATCGCCATCGGTGACGATGTCGAGACCGGCAACCTCCTCCTCGTGCAAATAGATCGAAACCGTATCGACGTACTGCTCGCGAAAACGGTTGTTGACCATCGCATCCATGAAGCTACGGTGTCCGAGTTGTTCGGTGTACCAACTCGGCCGCGGCAGCGATCCAGTGATCGTGGTCGGAAGAACGACGTCCTTTGTCGCGCGAAACATAACCGGCTACTCCCTCCCGCAAACAGCTTTTCTCGGCAGCGCTTGTTTTTATTCCGCCGCCGCGGCTGTTCTTGCCAACTTTGATTGCACATAACCGAACGAGCGAAAAGCCTTCGCGCCGCATCGACGCCATGTGACCGGCACGCTGCTCCCACTCTGTCGATGGGCCGCTTGGGCCGCGTTTCGCCACATGTGGGCCGAAGCCGGAGCGATCATCCGGCCAAAAAGAAACGGCCACCCGGGTGGGTGGCCGTTCTCACAAACAACGACTGTAGATCGCCAGCCAGGCTCTAGTGCCGGTAATGGCGATGGTGGACGCGCCGATGCACGATGCGAGCCGGACGCAGCTCCAGGCCGGCGACGCCAGCCGCCACATTAAGCCCTGTCTGCCCCTGAACCGAGACCGGCTGCAGCGTCACGGTCCGATTGTTGCCGCCGACCAGAACGTTGGCGCCGACGCCGGCGCCGACCGTTGCCTCGGCAGTCGCCCCACCGTAGTTGCCGGCGAGCGCGCCGTGTCTGTATGCAGTCGGCGCATAAACGGCCCAGATCATCCGGCCGCCTGTGGTGGCGCCCAAGTCGAGACCGAACTTGGTGATGCTGCCGATGTAGGCTTCCCGTGGCCCGCGCGTGGATGGAGCAAACGTGCACCTTACCTCTTTTTTCGACGTGACGATCAAGCCGATCCCGCCGGAAATATCGCAAGCAAGCGTCCCAACTTTCGGGCCGGCCGCTTGAGCGCTCGCGCCGGGTGCCGCAATAGCCGCGGCAGCCGCCAAGGCGGCGAATAAGCCCAGTCGACGTTTCATGGAAGGCTCCTTTCTCATTATGTGCGGAATAACGCATTGGAACCGCTGCGGTTCCGATGACGCAACTTCTTCTTTTGCAAGGCTAATATGGGTCTAACGCTGGGCCAAAATTTGACTTGATGGCACAACAATGTGACAGCGTGCGCCTTCCGGCTCGAATGTCCAGTCGACTTGCGCATCGAGCGCCCGCGCGAGATTCCCCTCGATCACAAGACTGCCAAAGCCGCGCTTGCGCCTTGCCTTTACCCGCGGGCCGGACTGCTCGGTCCAGGTCAGATCGAGCGCATGGCCGTCGCCATCGTTGCGGCGGTGCCATTGGATCGAGACGCGTCCCTCCGGCACCGACAGCGCTCCGTATTTGGCCGCATTGGTCGCGAGTTCGTGCATCGCAAGCCCGAGATTTTGCGCCGCCTCCGGCTTGAGCAGGACCGGAGGCCCGTCGATCGACACCTGGACTTCGTCGCGATCGACGTAACCGCCGAGCTGAGAGCGGATCAGTTCGATAAGCGAGGCGCCATGCCAACTCTCGCGCACCAATAAGTCGTGCGAAGAAGCCAATGCTTGCAACCGCGCGCCGAACTGATCGAGAAACGCGTCGATCGAGCCCACATGCCGCGCCGTGCGCCGTGCCATCGCCTGAATTACCGCAAGCAAATTTTTCGAGCGATGGGTGAGTTCACGCATCAAAAGACGTAAGTGCGCCTCGGCCTCCTTGCGCTCCGTGATATCGACCGAAGCGCACGTCAGGCCGACGATCTCGTCACGCTCGCTGCGCAGCGGCTCGATGTGCAGATCGTGCCAGCGCACCGTGCCATCAAACAAAACCTTGATTTCGCCGCTCTGCGCTTCTCCGGTTGCAAGCACCGTCCGTTTGAGCGGAATGAACGCGGCACAAGTCTCGAGCGGAAAGATTTGCTCGTCGGTGTGCCCCACGATGTCGTCAATGGCACGCCCGAACATCGGATTGCTGATGGATGTGTAGCAAAGATCGCGGTCTTGCGTGTACACGGTGACATGCGATCCGCGCAGCGCCGTTTCGTAGTGCGCAAAACGGGCCTTCAGCAGACTCAATTCACGGGCCTGCTCCCATAGACGCGTTTCATCGCGTAGCCGCTCCGATCGCAGCCTAGCCAGCTCGCTTTCTGGCTGCTCTGCCATCTCGTGCATTGCGGCAATCCCACATCAGTTCGCGCGCGATCATCTCCATCACAATCTCTTGCAGCCGGAGTTGATCCGTTGCGGCATAAACATACCAGCGGCTGGAGGTGTCAATGAGACAAAAAGAATCAAGCGGTAGCCCGGCGTTCGCGCCGCTTCGCATTGCGTTCGAACAGCAGCGCCTGGCTGAGCAAGGCGGATACCGTTGCCGGCTGGAAGGGTTTTGCGATCAAAAACGCCGGCTCCGGACGTTCCCCGGTTAAGAAACGTTCAGGATAGGCCGTTATGAAAATCACCGGCACCTCGAACGCCCGCAGCAATTCATTGACCGCATCGAGACCCGAACTTCCATCCGCGAGCTGAATATCCGCCAGAATAACGCCGGGACGCTTGGCCTTCGCGAGATTCACCGCTTCCTTGTGCGTGCGCGCAACGCCGAGCACGCGGTGACCGAGGTTTTCGACCAAACCTTCAAGATCGAGTGCGATGAAGGCTTCGTCTTCTATGATGAGAACGTCCGTCGCAATTTCGGCGGCGAGCTCACGGCCGGATTCATCGACAAGCTCGCGAAGTCTCGGCACATCGACATCGAGAACCTTCGAAGCGTCGTCTTCCGACAGGCCCTCGAGTGCGACGAGCAGGAACGCTTGCCGCGGCAAAGACGTTATTTGAGCGAGGTGCTTTTCTACGGGGAGGCTTTCGTTGGCCGGCCCTTCCCTATCGTTCAGCGATACCGAGTTCCACATTTTAGTGAAGGCCCGGTAGAGGCCGATCTGCGTCGAACTTCGGGGATCAACAAGCGATGGATCCTCAATTAAAGCCTCCAGGACTGCCGCGACGTAGGCATCGCCGGACGGCTGGCTGCCGGCGACCGCCCGCGCGTACCGGCGGAGATATGGAATATGTTGAGCAACCGCTTGAGCTGTCGGCAAGAATCCCTCCCGAATTGATGTCCCGGCCGCCCTCTCAGCGGCCAAGACTGCCCGAATATCGTCATTCCTCGTCGACCTTGCCAACGTTTAGATTAGAAAAAAGTTCCTCGGCGTGGGGAACCAATTGCCATTCCAAGGGTTTCGTCTGGACAACTGAAGGGGGCCTTGCACGGCAAGAAAGCAGGTGCGGGGTGAGGGAAGCGTAAAAATGAGCGAGCAAAAGCCGACGGGGCGACAAAAACCGATGGAAGCAGCGACCCGAAACAAGAAGGCCCCCGTCAAGCTTAGCCGGGATATCCAGGCCAGACTCGGTCAGCAGCTACGGGCCCTGTACGACGATGTCGTTGAGCAAGGCGTGCCCGACCGTTTTGCCGAATTAATCAACCGCCTCGACGAGAATGGAAACAAGGGAAAGCCCTAATGGCCATCGACGAGTCGGTCCGCCAAGCGATTCTCGGCGCTGTGCCAAGCCTCCGCGCGTTCGCGATCTCGTTGTGCGGCAGCGTGGATCGCGCGGACGACCTCGTGCAGGAAACGCTGGTGCGCGCGCTGGCCAATATCGATTCGTTCCAACCCGGCACGAATATGGCCGCTTGGCTATTCACGATTTTGCGCAACCACTTTCGTTCGGAATACCGCAAGCGTCGCCGCGAAGTTGAAGACAGCGATGGGCATTATGCGGAGACACTGAAATCGCAGCCGGAGCAGCACGGCCGCGTCGAATTCACGGAATTCCGTGCCGCGCTTGCGAAGCTCCCGACGGATCAGCGCGAAGCTTTGATCCTCGTCGGCGCCTCCGGCTTCTCATATGAAGAAGCGGCCCACATTTGCGGTTGCGCGGTGGGAACCATCAAGTCGCGCGTCAATCGCGCACGCACGCGCCTCGCTGAATTGATGGCGATTAACGGCGCGGAAGATTTTGGGCCCGATCAGGCGACGCGGGCCGTACTCGTCGGCAACGACCGCAACTAACGCATCTGCCGGTTCTTCCTCTTTCGACGCTCATCCGCGACAGGGGCAGCAGTCTCCGGGAACCCTGGCGAGCGCCGCAACGTTCATTCCCAAGTCATTGTACGGAGTGCGACTATGGCGCCGCGACCGAACTGGAAGGGATTCCTGAAATTATCGCTGGTATCGTGCTCGGTCGCACTTTATTCCGCGACGACGACCAGCCAGCGCGTCCGCTTCAACATTATCAACCGAAAAACAGGCAACCGCATCCGCAACGAAGTGGTGGATTCCGACACCGGCGATCCGGTCGAGCAGGAAGACCGCGTCAAGGGCTACAAGCTCGAAAATAACGAATACCTGCTGCTGGAAGACGAGGAACTCGACAACGTCGCGCTCGAGAGCACGCACACTATCGATATCGAGGAGTTCGTTCCGATCTCCGATATCGACCGCATTTACCTCGACGAGTCGTACTACCTCGTACCGCAAGATGAGGTCGCACAGGAAGCGTTTGCGGTTATCCGCGATGCCATGCGTGAAGAAAATCTGGCCGGCATTGCCCGCGTCGTGGTTTACCGGCGCGAGCGCATCCTCCTCTTGCGGCCGCGCGGCAAAGGCCTGCTGGCGACCGCGCTGCGCTACAAGAACGAGGTGCGCGACGAGAGCGATTATTTCGACGAGATTCCGGACATCAAGATTCCAAAGGATATGCTCGAGCTCGCAACCCACATCCTCGAGACCAAGAAAGGAAAATTTGAACCGGAGAAATTCGAAGACCGGTACGAGAACGCGCTTGTCGACCTGATCAAGGCCAAGCGCGCAGGCAAGCCTGCGCCGGCCCCTTCCGAGGCTCGGCCGAGCAACGTCATCAACCTGATGGACGCTTTGCGCAAAAGCGCAAAGGCGGACAGGCACCCCTCCTCCACTCACCGCAAAACGGCGACGCATCACCGTAAACGTGCGCCCGCCCGGCGAAAGGTAAGAAAAGCGAGCTGATATGGCCGGGCTCAAGACCTACCGCGCCAAGCGGCGGTTCAATGTGACCGCAGAGCCGCGCGGTAAAACCGCGCGAGGACGCGGACATGCATTCGTCATCCAGAAGCATGCCGCACGGCGTCTGCACTACGATCTTCGGCTCGAACTCGACGGCGTCATGAAAAGCTGGGCCGTCACGCGTGGCCCGAGTCTTGTTCCAGGCGAAAAACGGTTGGCCGTGCAGGTCGAGGATCACCCGATCGAATACAACAAGTTCGAAGGCACTATCCCGCAGGGAGAATACGGCGGCGGAACCGTAATGATCTGGGATCGCGGAAGCTGGCAACCGGAAGGCGATCCGCACAAAGGACTGGCCAAAGGTCACCTCGATTTCACGCTGGAAGGCGGGAAGCTACAGGGCGGCTGGCACCTGGTGCGCATGCATCGCAAGTCCGAAGAAAAGCGGGACAATTGGCTGCTTATCAAGGCGCACGACGACGCCGAGCGTAATGCGCGCGACCAAGACATCCTTGAAGAACAACCGCTGTCGATCGTGACCGGCCGCACGATGGATCAGATCGCCCAGGGCAAATCGGTTTGGCACAGCAACCGCAAAAGCAATAAAGCACCGCGATCCAAGCCGCGCAGTCCGCGCGTAAATAAAATACGCGCCTTGCAAAGCAAGGCCGCCGTGAAGCGGTCGAAGGCAAGCACGCACGGCGATCGCAAGGCTTTGCCGGATTTTGTGACGCCGTGTCTTGCCTCGCTTTCGGACACGGCACCGGCGTCAGGCAACTGGATTCACGAAATCAAATTCGACGGCTACCGGCTGCAGGCGCGCCTCGAACACGGGCACGTGACGTTAAGGACACGGCGCGGACTGGACTGGACGGCAAAATTTTCCCACGTCGCAGCTGCAATTGCTGAAATTCCAGCCGACACTGCTCTGATCGACGGCGAGCTTGTATCCGAAGGCGAAGATGGCCTTTCCAGCTTCTCGTTGCTCCAGCAAGACCTGAAATCGAAGCGCCATGATCGCATGCGCTTTTATGTCTTTGACCTGCTCTATTTAAACGGCGCCGACTTGCGCGGCGAGCCGCTCGAGCGGCGCAAGCAAGCATTGGCCGGATTGCTCGAAGGCATGCCTGCGAATGGGCCAATCCGGTTGAGTGAATCGATCCATGAAGCGGGCCCGACGCTTGTCAAACACGCCTGCCACCTCGGGCTCGAAGGAATCATCTCCAAGCAACGCGACGCCCCCTATCGGTCGGGACGCGGTCACGATTGGCTCAAGACGAAATGCTCCGATCGCCAGGAATTCGTCATCGCAGGCTTTGTCCCCTCTACAGCCGATTCCCATGCCGTCGGCGCACTCGTGCTCGGCTATTATGAGAGCGGCCGGCTGCGCTACGCCGGACGGACCGGCACCGGATTTACGCACAAGATCGCACGCGATCTTTACCGCCGGCTTGCGCTCTTGCGCGTCGATCGGCCGGCCTTCGGAGCCGTGCCAAAGGAGGAGCGTGGCGTGCGGGCGGGCCGCTGGGTCGAGCCGAGGCTCGTGGCCGAGGTCGACTTCCGCGGCTGGACACACGGAGAGCGCGTGCGGCAAGCCTCATTTCAGGGCCTGCGGGAGGACAAGCTGCCGAATGAGGTCGTCCGCGAAGTGAAGGCGAACATCCCGAAAAGCACGGTTGCCGCAAGCAGGACGGCCAGTGAAACCCGGCGGAGCATCGTCAAGCCGAAGCAGGCCCAAGCCGTCACGATCGCTGGAATAACCTTAAGCCATCCCGATCGGGTTTATTGGGAGGACGTCGGTTTTACCAAGCGCGAGCTCGCGGAATTTTACGCCACACTCTGGAAATGGATGAAGCCGCACATCGTTGGGCGTCCGATTGCTTTGGTCCGTTGTCCGGAAGGAGAAACAGGTGAGTGTTTCTTCCAGAAGCATGCGCATGGCATCAACGCCGAGCATCTGCATCTCGTCAGCGAAAAAGGCGACAAGATCATCTCGATCGACGACCTCGACGGCTTGATTTCATTGGTACAAGCCGGCGTGCTCGAATTTCACACGCGCGGCACGACGATCGATCATCGTGAAGAAGGCGACCGGATCGTATTCGATCTCGATCCCGGCCCGGAAACGAGCTGGCGCGATGTTGTAACCGCCGCGCAGGAGGTGCGTGCGTTCCTGGCGAAGCTCAAGCTGAAGACTTTTCTGAAAACCTCCGGCGGCAAGGGATTGCACGTGGTCGTGCCGATAACGCCGGCGCCGTGGGAAGCCGTGAAGGCGTTCACGCGGGATGTGGCGACTGCAATGGCCGCCGAAAATCCCGATCGCTACATTGCGACCGCGACGAAGGCGAAGCGCAAGAATCGCATCTTTATCGACTACTTGCGCAACAGCCGGGAGGCGACGGCTGTAGCCCCCTACTCGACCCGCGCTCGGCCGGGCGCAGCCGTTTCGACGCCGATTGCATGGACTGAACTTGCCAAGGTCAAAAGCGCCGCGCAGTTCACCGTTCGCAACTTGCCGCAGCGGCTGAAGCGTCTGCGCGTAGATCCGTGGAAAGATATCGGCAAGACACGGCAATCGCTGCCGGATGTGACGCGCCGGGGTTGAACCGGGAACGTGGCACCGATTTCGACGTTGTTCCCGTCGGGAGAGCGGCCGGATTTCGCCGGTGCATAGGGCGGCCATGGGCCAAAGAAACGTTACGCAAAAGATCGCCACGAGACCGAAGCAGGTAAACGGCGTGTCGTGGATACACGAAAGGTTCTCGCGTTTCGCGCAGACGACCGCGCACTACACCGGCCATCCGCTCAGCTTTTTGCTGGCGGTCATTGTCGTGCTCGTGTGGGTCGTCACGGGACCCATGTTCGATTACAGCGACACGTGGCAACTCGTCATCAACACCGGCACGACCATCGTAACGTTTCTGATGGTGTTTCTGATTCAGAATACGCAGAACCGCGATACGCTTTCGCTTCAGCTTAAATTGTCCGAACTTGTGCTGTCGATGAAGGAGGCGGAAAACAAGTTTGCCGCCCTCGAGGACATGTCCGATGAAGAGCTGCAGGCATTACACGAGGAGTGCCGCAAGCGCGCAGAGCTGACTTTGGGTCACATCGAGCAGCGCAAAGTGCCGAAGCAGAAAAGCAAGAATGCCGCCCAGCGCAGCAAATCGCATAAGGTGCAGTCGTGAGGGTAGGCGCCACAACCGAACTCTCGACCGCAACATTGACACGGCCGGCGCGTGCACGCTATGCGGCCTTCCGCATGAACGCCTGCACCGGAGCGCTCCGAAGGACTGCCGCGCTGGCGACCGCGCTGGCTTTTCTGCCAAGCCTTGCGTGTGCCTCCCAGCATCGAAGCTTTTCCGGTACCGCATCCTATTACTCACCCGGATATCACGGCCGCGTCGCTTCGGGCTCGCGTTACGATCCACATAAGTTCACCGCCGCTCACCGAACGCTGCCGTTCGGTACGCATCTCAAAGTAAGCTGTCCGGCAACCGGACAGACGGTCACCGTGGTCGTTAACGACCGGGGCCCCTTTAAGCGCAGGCGCGTGCTCGATCTTTCATTGTCCGCCGCCCGCGCGCTGCACATTATCGGACGCGGCGTCGCCAAGGTGCACGCCGAGGTACAATAATCCCCAAGACAGCGGCCACGCTTTCTCCGGCCGGGTTGATCCATTAGAGTGTCGCGGCTTCTGCTGATCCCCCACACAGGACCTTGCAATGCCCGCCAAGCGCCCGGCAAGCCGTCTCTCCATTCTCAGCGAAGATGCCATGGATTCAGCGCAGCGAGCGCTGCTCGAATCGATCCGCTCCGGACCGCGCGGAAAATCGACCGGCATTCGCGGGCCCTTTGCGGCCTTTCTGCATGCTCCCGCCTTCGGCGAGCTGGCGCAAAGCCTGGGCGCTCATTGCCGCTACAAAACGGCGCTCCCTCCCCGGCTCTCCGAGTTTGCAATTTTGTGCACGGCCCGCCAATGGCGCTCGAACTATGAGTGGTTCGCGCATGCGCCGATTGCCGAGCGCGCCGGCGTCAAGCCGAAGACGATCGCAGACGTGCGCGCAGGCCGTGAGCCGAAATCCGCCGCGAAGGACGAGCGTGCGATCTACGCGTTCGTGCAGGAGCTTTACAAAACGCGCCGCGTCAGCGACCGCACCTATGCGCGTGTGCACGCATTTCTCGGCGACGCGGCGATGGTCGAGTTCGTTGGCCTGCTCGGTTACTACGCGATGGTCGCAATGACGCTCGACGTGTTCCGTTTGCTGCCTCCACCGGAGGCAAGCCTTGCGTTTACGGAACCTCCGGGAAAATAGCGACGCTGCGGACAGCTGCAAGAAAGCCGCGCAGTTCCAGGAACTGGCGAGCGGCGAAGCAGGTTGATGTGACGACCGGCACGACGTCATGGGCGAGAACGCCTGCAGGCCTATTGTTATCACGCGCGTTGATCGCTGGGTTTCACGATCGCCGGGAATGCGATTCGCCTTTGCGGTTCTCGCAAACGAGGACGAAAGGAGAATGTCATGCCATCGAGTACCGTTGTCTCTCTTACCAAACACGAGAGCTGGACCAAGGCCGGTCCGGTCGTTTCGCACCTTGACGATGCGGAAATCTCGGCGTTGGAGGAGCGCGCCGTGGCATCGACCGCCGAGCCCTCGACCCTCGGTCTTTGGGCCTTCGCCACCGGCACCTGGATTGTCGGAACGGTCATCGCCGGATTTTTTCCGGATACCGCCCTCACCGGCACGATTCCAATTCTCCTGGTTTTCGCCGGGCTGACGCAGTTCATCGCCGGCCTGTTTGCGTTCCGACGCGCCAACATGCTGGCGGCGACGGCATTCTGCTCGTTCGGCGCTTTCAACGTCGCGACCGCATTCTTCTTCGCATTGCAGGCGGCAAACACACTTGGGACGAGCGGACCGCCGATGATTTTGCAAGGCTTCGTGCTCGAATCCTTCGGCTTTATCGCGTTTGCCCTGACGATCGCCGCGCTACGTACGAACGCAGCGCTCGTTCTGGTGCTTGGCACGCTTTGCGTCGGCTACGTGCTGACCGGCATCCACAATTTTAATGCAGGTCTCGTGACGATTCGGGACATCGGCGGCTGGTTCCTTATCGTTTCAGCGGCACTCGCCTATTACACCGGGGCTGCCATCGTCGTGAACAGCGCGTGGAAGCAAACGATCCTGCCGATCGGCGGCGAGGCGTAAAATGGCGTTTAGGCGTAGTCTGACCCGAAGACGGACTCGCAATGTTCTAATGCATGCCTTTCATGTTCGTCATGCCGTCAGATGTAGCCTTGTTCGGGCCGCGTGCACCGATTCCGGCGATGGAGAACTCAACATCGACTTTACCCGCCTTTTCGAAGTCCAGCATTGCCTTGAAGTGATCGCCTTGCTTTAGCGGTCTGGTCAGGCCGACCAGCATGATGTGTTCACCTCCAGGGCTGAGCGTGACGGTCTGCCCCGGCTTGATCTCCACGCCATCGGGCAACGGCCGCATTTTCATGATTCCGTTTTCCAGCTTCATTCGATGCAATTCGAATTTCCGGGATACATCGGACGAGCCTCCGACAAAACGATCCGGCGCGGTCCCTGTATTGCTGATGGTGAGATAGCCGCCACCGACTTTCGCCCCCTTCGGCGTCGCGCGCGCCCAGGCGGCGGTGATTTTGAGCGCGCCGACCTGAGCGTTTCCGGCAAAGGCAGGCGACGCCGCAAGGGCAATGATTAAAAGTGCAAATGCAATACGAGTCATTGATAGCTCCTGACGGATTCTGCCGGCGCGGCATGCACAGCACGGCATGAGTTGAGTAGGAAAATGCGGAGATGTCCGACGTCAGGCCGCCGGCGGTCCTCTCGGTGCATACGGAGCGAATGATGACAAGAGTTGCGGTGCTTCCGCCGAGCGCATTGCGAAGGAGATGAGCGCTGCGTGCTCGATCCGTATTGTCCGTGCGCCGGATGGATGGACTATGTCAATGTGACCGCAGCACGCGAGGCCACAGGAGCCCGCGCACGGACATGCCGATGCGTGGCCGACAGGTCCGATATTGTTCTCGGCCGCCAGAATACTCGTACAAGGCCCCGCACCGATACTGCTCTGCGCCAGCGCGGCGAATGGCAGCAGAAGAACCTGCAAGGCCACAGCATAGGCAGCGGCAAGCGCCACCAACCGCCGGGACTTGCCACGCGTTTCCATAAGCCGAGAATTTATCGGGACAGCTGTGGCCTGTCCACGGAATCAGCCGGAAGGAACTTCCATCCGCGAAGCCACGTCGTCATTCGATGAAAGTATGTATCGAGCTGTGCTAGGTCACATACCCATAAAGGGGATTCCCAATTTTGGCGAACCGTGATTCAACCTTCCAACTCTGGAGGTTTGGATGGCTCGCTTTGATTTGACGGACTTCGAATGGTCGGTGATTGCGCCGCTACTGCCGGACAAGGTG
>DASUKT010000258.1:0-29582 GCA_036278575.1 Pseudolabrys sp.
ACGCCTTTCGGCCGCCAGAAGGCGACGATGTTATCGTGAATCTCTTCCTTGGTCGGAATTTCAACCAATTGGGCATTTCCTTCACCCCAGTCGCCGATCGGCTCCACCCACAGGCTCGGCCGTTTCTCGAAATGCGATTCGAGATCGTCATAGGCGAAGAAATCGCGCTCACGCTGCATGAGCCCGAAGCCGCGCGGATTGACGTCGCCGAAATAGCTCAGCTGCAACGTGCGTGGATTGCTGACGGGGCGCCAAATGATCTCGTTGCGGCCGCTGTGCATGGCGAGTCCATCCGAGTCGTGCACGGCCGGCCGGAAGTCGTCGACGCCGACCCGGTCATTGGCGTCGAACAAGAACATGCTGGTGCCGGTGCCGATGCCTGACTCCGCGATGTCGGTTCGCGGATAAAGCGTCATCTCGGTGTCATAGATGGTGGTGTCACCCGGCCGGATGGTGAAACGAAACGCGGCAGCGGCGCTGGGACTGTCCAGAAGCGCGTGCACAACAATTGACGTGCTGTGTTGTGCCGGCTTTTCGATCCAGAAAGTCTTGAAGGCGGGGAATTCCTCGCCTTTGGGGTCGCCGGTGCGGATCGACAATCCGCGCGCGGACATGCCGTAGACTTGCCCCTTTCCGACCGCGCGAAAGTAACTCGCGCCAAGAAATACGCCGACCTCGTCGTAATAATCCGGCCGGTTTATTTTTGCGTGCAGCCGAAATCCCGCGAAACCAAGATCGATCTGCGGTGCGGGGGGCTTGAGCTTGCCGAGGTTGAACAGATCGGGGGAATAGGGGATCAGCTGCGCTTTGCCGTTGCTGACGACATAAACGGTAACGCGATCTTTGAATATCCACCCGCGATGGAAGAACTGCACCTGGAACGGCAGACCTTCATCGCGCCAAAGCGCGCGCTGGGGGATAAAGCGAATGCTGCGATAGGCATCATAGTCGATCTTTTTGAATTCATCCGGCAGCGAATTGTCCGGGGCCGCATAGGGCTTGTTTGCAAGCTCTTGCGCCTGCTTGCGCACCATGTCGGCGGCGAATGTTCCTCCGTCCGCGGCTTCCACCCGGGAGTTTCGGCCGAGAACGGAGATTGTCGCCGCTGAGCCCGCAATAAACTGTCGCCGATCCAAGATAGCAGCTCCAAAAGGCTAATCGGTGCGGTGGGGGGCTGCGGCGAGCCGTTGAGACAATTCTCAGGCGGCAAAGGAGTTCCATTTACGGGCGCGGCAAAAAAGGTGTGGCGGCATCCTGCGATGTCGATCAGGTGAACCGCACGGAGCCCGACAGAGCTTAACCTTTTACGGCTTTCGATCCCGCGTGCTGCGCCGCGCACGTGACCGCATCACTGCGCATCCAGCCGCTGCGCAAGGTGGCGGCGAAAGCAAGCTAACTTTGCGATCATCGAGCGAGCGCCGCCGCGGCACGCAGAATCAATAGCGCGATACCTTTCGTGGGTCATTTTTTCTCACGCTGTGTTCCTTCATTCAAAACTCCGAGAGGCGACACCAAACGGCCTCCTTCGGGGAACAAAAAGAACGAACGATGGACGCGGATTGTCGCTCATGGATCAAGTCGTCCGTCTTAGCGCGGCTGACGGCATGGCCGCAGCGGTTGGCAGTGTCGAGGTTGCCTCGCGCATCGAGGCGGCGCACCATGCACGTTGGACCAAGGCTTTCAGCTCGGAGGCGAAGGACCGCCGTTATTACGAGCTCGTTGAGCAGACGCTCCACCGCGAGTTCGATTATCGTTATTTCGTCTTGCGTGATTGGAATGGCGAGGTCTGCGGCATTCAGCCTTTTTTCATCCTCGATTTGGACATTCTTGCCGGCGCCAGCCCGCGCGTAGGTCGGTTCACCGATTCTATTCGCCGTCTGTGTCCGCGTTTCATGTATATGCGTGCGCTAATGGTGGGCTGCGCCGCCGGCGAGGGTCACATCGACGGCCAAGATGAATTTGCGCAGCACTTCAACGCGCGTCTGCTCGCGTCGGCCATTGCAGAAGAAGCGCGCCAGTTGAAAACCGGACTCATCGTTCTCAAGGAATTTCCCGCCAAATACCGTCCGGCATTGAACTGCTTCGTGCAAAACAATTTCACTTGCATTCCCAGCCTGCCGAACGTGCGGCTTAACATCGACTATTCGAGTTTCGAGGAATACATGCGCTGCGCGCTCAGCAGCGGGACGCGGACAAAACTGCGTAAAAAGTTCAAAGCCGCCGCAAGCGCGTCGCCGATCGAATTGAGCGTCGTCGACGAAATCACCCCGTTCGTCGACGATATCTACCCGCTCTATCTACAGGTTTATCATCGATCGAAGCTGCATTTTGAAAAGCTGACCAAGGATTATTTTTGCGGCCTGGGCCAACGAATGGGCGATAAAGTGCGTTTCTTTATCTGGCGCCAAAACGGACGGATCGTCGCCTTCGGCTCGTGCATTCTTCAAGGCGACACGATTCATGCCGAATATCTCGGGCTCGACTATGCCGTCGCGCTCGATCTGCACCTCTATCATTATACGTTTCGCGACATGGTGAACTGGGGGATCGCGCGCGGCTACAAGTGGTTTCACAGCAGCAGCCTGAACTACGATCCAAAACTTCACCTGCGGTATCGGCTCGACCCGATCGACCTGTATGTCCGGCACACGTCAACGCTCGGCAATGCGTTACTTCGCCGAGTCCTGCCCTACCTGGAGCCGACCCGGTACGACAAAACGCTGAGGAAATTTGCGAACTACGATGAACTTTGGGCGGCGACCAATTAAGAAGCGAGCTATGCTTCCGACAGCATCCTAGCTGATGCCGCCTTCACCGGGCGCCGCTGCGTGGATGGCGAGCGCGTGAACGCCGCCGGCAAGCTCGGCGGCGAGCGTCTGGTTGATCAGGCGATGGCGTTGCACGCGCGTCATTCCCTTGAACAATTCCGACACTATATAAACGCGGAAATGCGTTTGCCCGCCGGGCCGGTGGCCGGCGTGGCCCTCGTGCTGATGCGATTCGTCCACCACGCTGAGGCTTTGCGGCGCAAAAGTCGCCGTCAACTTGTTGCTAATGATATCTGCCGTCCGCATGTCACTTGATTAACATTGCCAGCCGCATCGTTCCACCGGCGGTGTACCCCTGAAATCGTGGCGAATCGGCGCTCGTCAAGTCTTGAAGATGCCATTGCAAAACGCGCATATTGTTCGGCCATGAAAATCGACTCGCCCCTTTTCGACCGTGTCCGCGTCAAGCCGGAAAAAGATCGCCGTCCCAAGACCGGCGGTCCGCGCTGCGAGTGGGTCGGCTGTAACGAAACCGGCACGCATCGCGCGCCCAAAGGGCGACAAAACGAAAAGGAATACTGGCGCTTCTGCCTTGGTCACGTGCGCGAATATAATCAGTCATACAATTTCTTCGCCGGCATGAACGATGCGGCGGTGATGGCCTACCAGAAGGATGCCATCACCGGTCATCGGCCGACATGGAAAATGGGAACCGGAAAAGGCGGAGCCGGGCCGGACCTGCGCGCGTTCGGCAACAGCGCCGATCCGTTCGGGCTTTTCGGCGAGGGCTTGCGCGAGGAGCAGCGCCAGCGGGCGGAACAACGGCGCCCGATCCGCAACGCCGAGCGCAAGGCGCTCGACGTTCTTGGCCTCGAAGTCGGCGCCACGACCCAGCAGATCAAGCGGCGCTTCAAGGAGCTCGTGAAACGCCATCATCCCGATGCGAACGGCGGCGACCGCTCGACCGAGGACAGGCTGGTCGAGATCATCCAGTCCTATAATTATTTGAAGTCCGTCGGCTTCGGCTGATCGCTTCCATCCCGCCGCTGAAAGGGGAGGGTCGCGGGCGGCAGCGAGCCGGGCGCCTGACGCGGTCTGCTCAATCCTCCTCAGGAAAATTGTTTTTCATCCGCGGACGCAATGGAACCTTTTGCGCAGCCTGCCGTTACGCAACGGGTTCATGCGGGGAGCCGGGGAATCTCCATTCGTTCGTCGGGTAAACGTCCGCGATGACCGGTATCCGACCCATCATCTCCTTGCCGCCGAGTTCTTTGCATAGGAGACTGATGCGTGACCGGAGACGAATGACTTTTGCGTAGACGGTTGCTCGAACGGGTAGCGGTCTCTTCAACGTCGGCGTCAGTGGCGGCGTGATGTGAATGAAGATGTAGCTGCGGGTAGTGCAAGTTCTGCGCCCGGCTCGGCCGACTGGCTTGTCGGCGGCGGCGAGATGGGCGCGCGTATTCGCGCCTTCGATTGGTCGAAGACGCCGCTCGGTCCCATCGGCACCTGGTCGCTCAGCTTGCGTATGATGGTCAATTTCCTGCTGGCCAATCGGTTTCCGCTGCTGCTGTGGTGGGGTCCCGACTACATCTCGATTTACAACGATGCCTATCGCCCGGTGCTTGGCGCCAAGCACCCTTGGGGCCTCGGCAGACCGGTCCGGGAGTGTTGGTCTGAAATCTGGGACGTTCTGAAACCGCTAATCGACACCCCGTTTAACGGCGGGTCTCCCACGTGGATGGAAGACCTTGCGCTCGAAATCAACCGGCATGGCTTCGTCGAGGAAACGCACTTCACGGTCGCTTACAGCCCCGTACCCGATGACAGTGTGAGCGGAGGAATCGGGGGCGTCCTCGCGACCGTCCATGAAATCACGGAGAAGGTCATCGGGGAGCGGCGTCTTGCCGCGTTACGCGAGCTCGGCGCGCAAACAGGTAAGGCCAAGACGTCCGAGCAAGCCTGCGAGCTTGCCGCGCACGTTTTGGCGCGCCATCCGAAGGACATTCCGTTCGCGCTTTTTTACCTCTTCGATCAGGATCTCGGCCGAGCGCAGCTGGCCGGTGCTGCCGGCATCGAAATTGGCTCCGCCGCTGCGCCGGCCATCATCGATCTGGCGTCGGGCGCCGGGCCGAAAACTTCCGAATGGCCTCTTGCTGAAGCGCTCGACGAAGAGGCGATCGTCACCATTGAAGATTTGGCCGATCGCATTCCAAACGTACCTGGCGGCCCTTTCTCCGATCCGCCAGGCACGGCAACCGTCGTTCCGATAAAATCGAACGTCGCGCATCAGTTCGCGGGATTTCTTGTCGTTGGCGTGAGCGCGCGGCTCAAGCTCGATGAGCAATACCGGAGTTTCATCGATCTGGCAGCTGCCCAGATAGCGACGACGATCGCGAATGCCCGTGCTTATGAGGAAGAACGCAAGCGCGCCGAAGCGCTGGCTGAGATCGATCGCGCCAAAACAACGTTCTTTTCCAACGTCAGCCACGAATTCCGCACGCCTCTCACCTTGATGCTTGGCCCGATCGAGGATCTCAGACATCAGATCGAAACCTCGGCATCGCCCCTGACCTCTGCTCAATCGCAACAGATCGAGCTCATTCACCGCAACAGCCTGCGGCTCCTGAAGCTGACCAACACGCTGCTCGATTTTACGCGGATCGAGGCGGGCCGGGTGCAGGCGGCGTACGAGCCGACCGACCTTGCGACGTTCACTGCGGAAGTCGCGAGCACGTTCCGCTCCGCGATGGAGAAAGCCGGTCTCGATTTCATCGTTGATTGCCCGCCGGGTTCGGGGCCGGCGTTTGTCGATCGCGACATGTGGGAAGAGATCGTTCTCAATCTGCTGTCGAATGCTTTCAAGTTTACTTTTGAAGGCTCGGTCGAAATCACGCTGCGCAACATCGGCTCGCATTTCGAGTTGACCGTGCGCGACACCGGTACCGGCGTTCCGCCACACGAACTGCCGAAGCTGTTCGACCGTTTTCATCGCGTTGAGAATGCGCAGGCGCGGACGCATGAGGGTTCGGGGATTGGCTTGGCGTTCGTGCAGGAGCTTGCGCGCCTGCACGGCGGCGTCGTCTCGGCCGAAAGCACTCTCGGTGAAGGCAGTACGTTCAAGGTAACGGTGCCGGCCGGCCGCAACCATTTGCCGCCGGAGCAGATCGGCGTGACGAAAAGGCGGGCCGTCACGTCGCTCGGTGCCACGCCCTTCGTCGAGGAGGCGCTGCGCTGGCTGCCGCATGCAGATACGCAACAGAACGTAGGCGATCTCGATGTCACGGGACACGTAGCAGCCGCAAGCAATGGCGCGCGCCCGTTTGTGCTGATTGCCGACGACAACGCGGACCTGAGGGATTATCTGCGGCGGCTGCTCACCGCAAATTATGAAGTTGAGACGGTGGCAGATGGGGAAGCGGCGCTTACGGCCATTTCCCGGCGCATACCCGATCTCGTGCTGGCCGACATCATGATGCCGCGCCTCGACGGGTTGGCGCTGGTTACGCGCTTGCGTGCCGAGCCGCGAACGGCCGCTCTGCCGATCATCCTGCTTTCGGCGCGCGCGGGCGAAGAGGCGAAGGAGGAAGGTCTTGCGGCGGGTGCGACGGATTACCTGGTGAAGCCGTTCAGCGCGCGTGAACTGCTTGCGCACGTCAGGGCGAACATCAAGATGGCGAACATTCGTCGCGATGCCGAGCGGGCGCTTCGCCAGCGAACGGCTCAATTCGAGATTCTTCTCAATCAGGCGCCGATCGGGGTTTATCTCGTTGATGCGGATTTTCGCCTCCGCGAGGTCAACCCGGTCGCCAGGCCTGTATTCGGCGACATTCCCGACCTCATCGGCCGCGATTTCGACGAGGTCATTCACGTCCTCTGGGAGAAGGACTACGCCGACGAGCTCGTACGCATCTTCCGCCACACATTGGAAACGGGCGAGCCCTACGCCACGCCTGAGCGTGCCGGCTACCGTATCGACCGCAGCGTGACGGAATATTACGAATGGCGGCTCGACCGCATTGTTTTGCCCGACGGGCGTTTCGGCGTGGTTTGCTATTTCCGGGATATTGCCGCCGACGTGCAAGCGCGGCGGACCCAAAAACTTCTGACCGACGAGCTCAATCACCGCGTCAAGAACACGCTCGCCAGCGTCCAGGCGATCGTGCAGCAGACGTTACGCACCACGAAAAATCCTGACGATTTTGCGTCGAGTTTTGCCGGGCGCATCCAGTCCATGTCGCGCGTCCATTCGTTGCTTACTGCGGGCGCCTGGAAGGGAGCCGATCTTCGCGACATTATTCGCGACCAGTTGCTGCAAGGTCCGGTGGACGAAACGCGATTAACCGCATGGGGGCCCTCCGTCCACTTGGAGCCGCAAATGGCGCAGCACATTGCCTTGATGCTGCATGAGCTTGGAACGAATTCCGGCAAATACGGAGCCCTGTCGGCTGCGAGAGGATGGGTCACCATCGGTTGGACCATCGACGGCACCACGCTTCGTCTGAAATGGAACGAACGAGGCGGGCCGCCCGTCTCGGCGCCGGTCAGGCGCGGATTCGGCACGACGCTGATCGAGCAGAGTTCTCGCGCCGAGGGCGGCGGCGCGAGAATGTCGATTGAGGCGGACGGGATCGTGTGGGACATCACTATTCCGTTGCCGTCCTACGCAGCTTCCCATGAATCGCCTGCTAGCGTTGTGCCGACGGAACACGTTTCGACGCACGACGTGCCGGCAGAATCCGATGGAGCGGCTGCACCGCTTACGGGCCGCCGTTTTTTGGTGGTTGAAGATGAACCGCTTGTTGCGCTCGATCTGATGGACGGACTTGAGGAAGCGGGCGCCGAAATTGCAGGTCACGCCGGAACACCGGAGGAGGCGCTGCATTTTGTCGAAGACGTTCCGTTGGATGCTGCGTTGCTTGACGGCAATTTGCGCGGCAGGCCGGTCGACGACATTGCCGCCGCGTTGGCGCGCCGCGCCATTCCGTTCGCCTTTGTTACCGGCTACGGAGAGCAGAACCTGCCGCGTGCCTTCGGCGGCACGACGTTCCTTTCCAAGCCGTTCAGCCGTCAGCAACTTGTTGAAACGGCCAGCAAGCTCGTCACGCGCCCCGCGGAAGTCGTTCGGCTGAAGAACTGACGGTTGCTTGTCACGCGCCCGGCACCGGCACGAGCCCGTGGCGATTCATCACCTCCGCCATTTTTGCCGGGTCGGGCGGCACGCCGGGCTTTGCCAGCGCGCCGATTTCGCGGAAAAATTCCGGCCCAAGCACGCCCGGCGTCAGAACGCCAAGCATTCGCGCAGGCGCCTGCGTTTCGTTGATGAAGCTGTGCACGACGCCGCGCGGGATGAACAGGCTTTCTCCTTCTTTCAGTTCAATATGTTTTCCCGCGACCTTGAAAATGACCGTGCCCTCGAGCCCGTAGGCCGTCTCTTCCCAGTCGCGATGATAGTGTGCGACCGGCATACGGGCGTTTGCCGGCACCAGCGCTTCGAACATGTCGAGCGCGCCATTGGTTTCATGTTTGCTCTGCAAAAATTTGATCTGCAGCGCACCGACCTGGATCACTTCAGGCATCGAATCTCCTTTTGTGCTTTCTTCCCGGTTTGCAGCCTTCCCGTTCCGCGCGTCAATGCAGCCCGCTCCCGCGCACGGTTCGTCCGGGTGCGCTTTCACCACTTCGCAACGGGGTCGCCGAAAGAAGGGTTGAACGCAACCCTGTTCTGCCTTCCGAACAGGCGCGCCGAGGCCTATCTTATTGATAAATTTGATTCCAAAGCCCGGATCGGCGGGGTTTTTCCCGGAGTTGCCATTTGCTAGGTTCCGGCCGCATCCGGACCGCACCACTCGCATAAGGGCTTCGGGGTTCCGAAGTCACGGAGGATCAATGACCGCAATACAGGAAGATGCCGGCCTGCCGGATATGAAAGTGTCGATCCGGCAAGTGTTCGGCATCGACAGCGACATGGAGGTGCCGGCCTATTCGGAGGCCGACGAGCACGTCCCCGACTTGGACCCGGATTACCGTTTCGACCGCCCGACCACGCTCGCCATCCTCGCAGGCTTTGCCAAGAACCGCCGCGTGATGGTCACCGGCTATCACGGCACGGGCAAGTCGACGCATATCGAGCAGGTGGCGGCGCGGCTCAATTGGCCGTGCGTGCGCGTCAATCTCGACAGTCACATCAGCCGCATCGATCTCGTCGGCAAAGATGCGATCGTCATCAAGGAAGGTTCGCAAGTCACCGAATTTCGCGACGGCATTTTGCCGTGGGCGCTCAAGAACAACATCGCGCTCTGCTTCGATGAGTATGATGCCGGCCGTCCGGATGTGATGTTTGTTATCCAGCGCGTGCTGGAAGTCTCCGGCCGCCTGACGCTGCTCGACCAGAACAAAGTCATCAAGCCGCATCCGGCGTTCCGCCTGTTCGCAACGGCGAACACGGTCGGCCTTGGCGATACGTCCGGCCTCTATCACGGCACGCAGCAGATAAACCAGGGTCAGATGGACCGCTGGTCGATCGTCACCACGCTCAATTATCTGCCGCACGACAACGAAGTCGAGATCGTTCTGGCCAAGGCGAAGCATTATCGCAACGAGCAGGGGCGCGACATCGTCAACAAGATGGTGCGCGTCGCCGACTTGACGCGCAACGCCTTCATGAACGGCGATATCTCCACAGTGATGAGCCCGCGCACGGTGATCACGTGGGCGGAGAACGCGGACATCTTCAATGACATCGGTTTTGCCTTCCGGCTCACGTTTTTGAACAAATGCGACGAGCTTGAGCGGCCGATTGTCGCCGAATTTTATCAGCGCTGCTTCGGCGTCGAGCTGCCGGAGAGCTCGGTGAACGTGGCGCTGAGTTGAAACCGTCGTCCCCGCGGAGGCGGGGACCCATAATCCCGGTGATGAGATTGAGCCGAGAGGTCGATGAGTATGGGTTCCGAGTTCGCCGCCATAGCGCGTCGAAGACGCGCGTAAACGCCCTTATGGCGGCGTCCCGGAACGACGGATAAAAAATGGCCTCGAATATCAAAAGCAAACCGTCGCCGAAGGAATCGCCGGCCGAGCCGTTCAAGCGCGCGGTGACCGGCTGCCTGCGCGCGATCGCGCGCAAGTCCGATCTGGAGGTTTCCTTCGCCGCCGAGCGGCCGGGACTCATGGGCAGCAAGGTCCGGCTGCCGGAGCCGCCGCGCAAGCTCACGAAAGCGGAAGCCGCGATCGTGCGGGGCCACGGCGACGCGATTGCGCTCAGGCTCGCCTGCCACGATGCGGCGATGCACCGGCGCATGCAGCCGGGCGGTCAGCACGCGCGCGCGGTCTTCGAGGCGGTGGAGCAGGCGCGCGTCGAAGCAATCGGTGCGCGCCGCATGGACGGTGTTGCACGTAACCTCACCGCGATGCTCGATGACCGCTTTCATCGCGGCAAGTTCGACGAGATCACCGACCGCGCCGACGCGCCGATTGAAGACGCGGTTGCGCTCATGGTGCGCGAGCGTCTGACCGGCCTCGCCCCGCCGGCGGCAGCGAAGAAGCTTGTCGAGCTCTGGCGGCCGATCATTGAAGACCGCGCCGGCCGCGACCTCGACCGGCTGGAAGATCTCATCGAGGACCAGCGCCACTTCGGCGACGTCGTGCACGACCTGCTCGACGCGCTCGATATGGGTGAGGACCGCTCCAGCGATTCGGAGGACGAGGAGGAAGGCGAGGAGGATCAGCGCAAGCAGCAGTCGGGTGAAGAAGGCGACGCTGCGGAGTCGGATGAATCGCAGCGCATGAGCATGGAGGAGACGCAAGCCTCCGCCGAGGACATGCCGGAAAGTGCGGCCGAAGCCGCCGACGCGCCGACCGCGGACATGGCCGACGATGCCGACATGAGCGACGCCGAGACGCCGGGCGAACCGCAACGTCCGCGCCACTCCGGCAGGAACGAGCCGCGGGGACCCGATTACCGTGCCTTCACCAATAAGTTCGACGAGACCATCGCCGCGGAAGATCTATGCGAGGCCGAAGAGCTCGACCGCTTGCGCGGCTATCTCGATAAGCAGCTTTCGCACCTGCAAAGCGTGGTGGCGCGCCTTGCCAACCGCCTGCAGCGCCGCCTGATGGCGCAGCAAAACCGCTCCTGGGAATTCGACCTTGAAGAAGGCCAACTCGATCCGGCGCGGCTTTCGCGCATTGTCATTGATCCGTTGCATCCGCTCTCGTTCAAAGCCGAGAAGGACATGCAATTCCGCGACACGGTCGTGACGCTTTTGCTCGACAATTCCGGTTCGATGCGCGGCCGCCCGATCACGGTGGCGGCGACCTGCGCCGATATTCTCGCGCGCACGCTCGAGCGGTGCGGTGTGAAGGTCGAAATCCTCGGCTTCACCACGCGCGCGTGGAAAGGCGGCTCGTCGCGCGAGCATTGGCTGACCGCGGGCAAGCCGGCCAATCCGGGACGCCTGAACGATCTGCGGCACATCATCTACAAATCGGCCGACGCGCCGTGGCGCCGCGCGCGCAAGAACCTCGGGCTCATGATGCGTGAGGGTCTGCTCAAGGAAAACATCGACGGCGAAGCGCTCGACTGGGCGCACAAGCGCCTGCTTTCGCGCACCGAGCAACGCAAGATTCTGATGATGATCTCCGACGGCGCGCCGGTCGACGATTCGACGCTGTCGGTCAATCCCGGCAATTATCTCGAGCGCCATCTGCGCTGGGTGATTGAGGAGATCGAGACGCGCTCGCCGGTCGAATTGATCGCCATCGGCATCGGCCACGACGTGACGCGCTACTATCGCCGCGCGGTTACCATTGTCGATGCGGAGGAACTCGGCGGCGCCATGACCGAAAAACTTGCCGAACTGTTTGAGGAAAATGCCGCGCCCGAGCCGGCGCGCCGGCCGCGCCGCAGGCACGTTGCGTGAAGCTTCCACGACGGATGCGGTTCTCGCTCGGCTTGGCTGGCGCGTCTGCGGTCTTGCTGCTTGCGATCGCTTTTGCTGTCGCGCGAGACGCCGGCATCGCGCCGCCGCACGCGATCGTGGTCAAAGCCGCGCCGATTTCATCTTTTGACGACCGCGATCCGAGCCGGCGCATGTTTGGCGCTCTCGAATTCCGCGGCGGACTGGAGCTCACATCAACCGACAAGGATTTCGGCGGCCTCTCGTCGCTGCGCGTTGCGGCCGATGGTGAGCATTTCATTTCGGCGAGCGATCGCGGCCGCTGGTTTCGCGGCCGTATCATCTACAGGGATGGCGTCCTTTTCGGGATTGCCGATGCCGAAACCGCGCCGATGCTCGGGGCCGATGGCACGCCACTCGCAGTGCGTGGCTGGTACGACACGGAGTCACTTGCCGAAGACGGCGGCACGCTTTACGTCGGCATCGAGCGCGTCGAAAAGATCGTGCGTTTCGATTACGGACGAGACGGGCTGCGCGCGCGGGGCCAACCGATTGCTGTGCCGCGCGACTTCAAGACGTTGAACGCGAACAAAAGCCTCGAATGCCTGGTGTCCGTGCCCAGAGGCATGCCGCATGCGGGCATGTTGCTCACAGTGACCGAGCGAAGCCTCGACGCGGCCGGTAATCACCGCTCCTATCTGTTGCACGGCGCGGATGTTGTCCGTTTCAGCGTCAAACGCACCGACGAATTCGACGTAAGCGATTGCGCCATTCTGCCCGACGCCGATTTGCTACTGCTCGAGCGGCGATTTTCATTCGCGCGTGGGCTGGCCGTCCGTATCGTCCAGATGCCGCTCGCAAGCATCAAGCCGGGTGCGCTTGTGGACGGCAAGGAATTATTCAAGGCCGATCTCGGCTATCAGATCGACAACATGGAAGGCTTGTCGGTGCATCGGAATGCACGGGGCGAAATCATTTTGTCGCTGATCTCGGACGACAATTTTTCCGTGCTCCAGCGCACGCTGCTGCTCCAGTTCGCGCTGGTGGGGGAGTAGAAGCGCTTGTCCCGGGCGCAGCGCGTGAATTCGAATCGCATCGCGCGCGGCAGATTGCTGCTGTCATCGCCCGCGAAAGCGGGCGATCCAGTCTCACAATCGATGCTGCTGTTTACTGGATGCCCCGCTTTCGCGGGGCATGACGCCGTCGGACTAAGCGGTTGCGCGCTTTTTGGCGATCTGACGCTTCAGTTCGAGCATACGCGGGGCAAGGTCGCCATCCTTCGCCTTCAGCAGGAAGGCGTCGAGCCCCCCGCGGTGATCGACGGTTTTCAGTGCGTTCGCGGTAATGCGCACCCGCACAGATTGGCCAAGTGCCTCCGAGTTCAAAGTGACGTTGCGCAAATTCGGGAAAAACCGCCGCTTGGTCTTGCGGTTCGAGTGGCTCACTTTATGGCCCACCAAGGGCTTCTTGCCGGTCAGTTCGCACCGCCAGGACATCGCACGTTCCTCGCAAAATCCGGCGCTTTTGGACGCCGCTCTCAACAATCTTAGCGCAACGAGGCGAGGAAAAACCGGTTCTCCGCCAGAGCCATGCGCCGCTTTTGGATGACGGCGGACGTATAGAGATGAGGCTCCAAAGGGTCAAGTCAGACAGTCCGCCCATGAGCCGGGCACGTCTTCCGGATACGGTCCAAGGCCAACCCGGCGCTTTGAACGTTGGCTAAGTATCCTCGCGATACGCCCTCTTAACGGCTTCATCGCGCTCTTTCTGCTGCGTCGGGTGCCGGCGCCACTTCCGCCACATCACCGTGCCATAAACCAGAGCGGCGGCGAGGATGATGACCATCACGACGGTTATGCCAAAATACAGCCATCCGCCGACTTCATGATGCATGGCCCCTCGGTGATTTTGGTTCGCCGGGCGCAAGCGCCTCCGGGCATGTACTGGTTAATACATCCGATCCGCGTCAACCGGCGCGGATCACACATTCGACTTAATCGGTCCCGACCTAGGATTTCCGCGGCGAATGGCGATTTTATCTTGGCATTCGCCTTATTCCCGCAACGGCGGATATAATGGGAAGCGGGGAAGGACGACTGAGCCGTGCGGTTGCGAGGAAAGACCGTTTTCGTGCTGGCATTCGGACGGGTTGCGCCGGTTCTCTCGGCGGCCGTTTTCGCGATTTTTGCCGCAAATGCGGGCGCGCACGCGCAAGGCAAGCTTGAGGCGCATTACATCGCCTCGATTGCCGGCATTGCCATCGGACAGGGTAGTTGGGTCATCGATATCAGTGACGATCATTACACGGCCGCGGCGAGCGGCGTGACCACCGGCTTGGTGCGGGTGTTCACCGGCGGACAAGGCACCAGTGCTGCGCACGGGCGGATCGTCGCCGGTGAACATGCGTCCTCTGTTTACGCCTCTACGATCAAGACATCGCGCAAGACCGACGAGGTGCGGCTCACGGTCAAAGGCGGCGTCATACGGGAAGCGGAAGTAAAGCCGCCGGTGGAAGACGATCCTCAGCGCATTCCGGTCACGCGCGAGCATCATCGAGGGATCGTCGATCCGATGACCGCTGCCCTGCTGCGCACACCGGGAACAGGAGACCCCTTATCATCGGCCGCTTGTCATCGGACCCTGCCAATTTTCGATGGCCGCGTGCGTTACGATCTCCAGCTTGCGTTCAAGCGCATGGATTCGGTGAAAGCGCAGAAGGGCTATCACGGGCCGGTTGTCGTTTGCGCGGTCTACTTCAAGCCGATTGCAGGCTTCGTGCCGTCACGCGCGGCGGTGCGTTATCTGGCGCGGCAACGCGACATGGAAATCTGGCTGGCGCCGATCGAGGGCACGCGGGTGCTGGTCCCGTTCAGGGCACAGGGGCCGACGCCGATTGGGCTCGCAGTGCTCCAAGCCGTTCAATTCGTCTCCACGGCTTCGCCGAAAAGGGCAAGCGCGGACGGTACAAAGACGCAATAAGGGTCATCGCGCATCGCGAGCCGGCCTTGACTCCGCCACGGTAGGTGATCTCCATGCTCGTTAACGAACGGCGCGCATTCGATGACAGAGAATCCTCGGTTCGACACTCGATCTTGTGGCTGTGTCCCTGTGCGTTGCCAGATGTCGCCGTGAACGAATCCATACAGGATGCGAGTCAGTGATTCGGGCGCGATTCGTTCCAGACTCGTTCCAAAGCTTAACCCACGGGCACTGCTAGGCGTTGTCGCTGTCGCATTGTGATACAGGAAGGTCCGCGTTCAGGCCCGCAACGGGCTTCGTCCTCGGGTCGAAAGCGTAATGACTCTCTCATTTTCTTCGCCATCAAACCGCTCCGCGCGTACCCGCGGCGCCGGCGTCACTGCCGTTCTCGGCCCCACCAATACCGGCAAGACCCATCTCGCCATCGAGCGCATGCTGGCGCACTCGTCCGGCATGATCGGGCTGCCGCTGCGGCTGCTCGCCCGCGAGGTCTACAACAAGGTCGTCGATCGGGTGGGCGCAGAGGCCGTCGCGCTGATCACGGGCGAGGAAAAGATCAAGCCGCCAAATCCACGCTTCTGGGTCTCCACCGTTGAGGCGATGCCCCAGGACCTGGACACGGCGTTTCTTGCCATCGACGAGATCCAGCTTGGCGCCGATTTCGAGCGCGGCCACGTCTTCACCGACCGGATGCTCAACCGCCGCGCGCGTGAAGAGACGCTGGTACTCGGCGCTGCCACAATGCGGCCGATCGTGGAAAAACTTTTGCCCGGTGCGCACATCGTCAGCCGCCCGCGGCTGTCGGTGCTTACATATGCGGGCGAGAAAAAGCTCACGCGGCTACCACGCCGTTCGGCCATTGTCGCGTTCTCGGCCGAAGAGGTTTACGCCATTGCCGAATTGATCCGCCGCCAGCGCGGTGGCGCAGCTGTCGTTCTCGGTGCGCTCAGCCCGCGCACGCGCAACGCGCAAGTCGCGCTCTATCAGGAAGGCGATGTCGATTATCTCGTCGCTACCGATGCGATCGGGATGGGTCTCAACCTCGATGTCGACCACATTGCTTTTGCATCGGATCGCAAGTTCGACGGCTATCAATTCCGCAAGCTCAACCCGGCTGAGCTGGCGCAGATTGCCGGCCGCGCCGGCCGCGCGACGCGTGATGGAACGTTTGGCACGACAGGCCGCTGCGATCCATTCGATTCCGAATTGGTGAGGGCGTTGGAAACGCATACGTTCGAGCCGATTCGTGTGCTGCAATGGCGCAACACCGAACTCGATTTTTCTTCCATCGGGGCGCTGCAGGCCTCGCTTGCAATGGTGCCGCAGGAGCAGGGTCTTACGCGCGCACCGATCGCAGAGGACATTCTGGTTCTCGAACATGTCGCGCGCGATGACGACATTCGTGCGCTCGCGCGTGACCGCAAGTCGGTCGAGCGATTGTGGGACGTTTGCCAGGTTCCCGACTATCGCAAGATTGCGCCGGCAACCCACGCTGAACTGGTTGTGACCCTCTATGGATTCCTGATGCGAGAAGGTAAAATCCCCGACGATTGGTTCGCTCGCCAGGTGGCGCATGCCGACCGAAACGACGGCGACATCGATACGCTCTCCAACCGGATCGCGCATGTCAGAACATGGACGTTCGTCGCGAACCGGCCGGATTGGCTTGCCGATCCTCAGCACTGGCAATCGGCTACGCGCGCGGTTGAGGACAAGCTTTCGGATGCGCTGCACGAGCGGCTGTCCGAACGTTTCGTCGATCGGCGTACCAGCGTGTTGATGCGGCGGTTGCGGGAAAACACGATGTTGGAAACCGAAATCGGATCCGGCGGCGAAGTAAGGGTCGAAGGTCATGTGATCGGCCGGCTCGACGGTTTCATGTTTGCGCCGGATGCCTCCGCCAGCGCCGGATCCGAAAGCAAGGCGCTCAATGCCGCGGCGCAGAAGGCGCTCGCCGGCGAGATCGAAGCGCGCGCCACCAAGGTTTCGCAGGCCTCGAACGATCAGATCGTGCTCGCCTCGGATGGGGCGTTGCGTTGGATGGGAAGCGTGGTCGGCAAGCTTGTTGCAGGCGAAGATACGTTGCGGCCGCGCGTTCGCATCGTTGCCGACGAGCATCTTACCGGGCTGGCGCGCGACGCGGTGCAGACCCGGCTCGATCTTTGGCTCAAGACGCACATCGAAAAACTGCTGGCGCCGCTGTTCACGCTTTCGGCTGCCGACGACGTCACCGGAATGGCGCGCGGGATTGCATTCCAGCTTGTCGAAGCACTGGGCGTCTTGGAGCGGCAGCGGGTGACGGAAGAAGTGAAAGGGCTCGATCAGCCGGCGCGCGCAACATTGCGGAAGTATGGCGTGCGTTTCGGCGCCTATCACATCTACATTCCATTGCTGCTGAAGCCTGCGCCGCGCGCGCTGGCGACGCAGTTGTGGGCGCTCAAGCATGAAGCTCCCGATGTCAAAGGCCTCGACACGCTGCTGCATCTCGCTGCGAGCGGGCGCACGTCTGTTCCGGTCGAGAAGGACACGCCCAGGGCGCTTTATCGTGTTGCCGGCTATCGTATCGCTGGCGAGCGTGCGGTCCGGGTCGACATTCTAGAGCGGCTCGCCGATCTGGTCCGGCCGGCGATCGCCTGGCGCGCGGGATCGAGCCTGCCGAAGCCTGCAGGCGCGATCGACGGTTATGGATTCACGGTCACCGGCGCGATGACGTCGCTCATCGGCGCGGCAGGCGAGGATTTTGCCTCGGTCTTGCGGGCGCTCGGCTATCGCATGGAGAAGCGGCCGAAGCCGGTCGAACCGCCATCCGCCGAAACATCGTCGGTCGATGCGCCGGCAATTGACGTAGGTGCGTCTGCGGCAGCGCCGTCGGAGTCCGCGCCGGATGAGATGCCAGTACCGGAAGTTACGCCCGATGCCTTTGCGCCAAAAGCCGAGGCTGACGTTTCCGCTGTCGCTGCGCCGCTAACTGACGCCGAAGTTATCGCTGCGCCCGCAGAATCGGCGCCGCCTGAGACACCCGCCGAACACACCTCGGAGAACAATACGGAGCAAGCTGCGGTTTCCGGGAGCGGTGAGGCAAACGCCGAAGCTTCGGGAGCGGACAAAGCGGACGAGCCGGCCTTCATCGAGGTTTGGCGGCCGGGAGGGCGCTCCGACCATAAGCCGCGCCGGCATCATCGGCCGCGCCGCCAGCCGCAAACTGCATCCGAGCCGAAACCGGAAAATCAGGCGTCTGCCGCGCCTGAATCCGCCGAGAGCAAGCCACCGCAAACCAGCGATGCCCCGCGTCATCGGCGGCCTGAGCGCGGCGACCGTCAGGCGCGGCACGAGCGTCATGACCATCAGCAGCAGCGCGACCGGCAACAGCAGCAAGCGGATCGAAAATCCGAGCAGGGCAGGGATGACAGGCCCCGCCGCCGGCGCGATCGGGGCGATCAGGTCGAGCGTGCCGAGCGCGAGCGCTATTACGCCAAGCCGCACGGCAGCCATCAGGATCGCCGCGATAAGGCGCCCGATCCCAATTCCCCCTTCGCCAAGCTTGCCGCACTCAAGCAGCAGCTCGAAGCAAACGCGAAGGAATAGCCACCGCGCGTTCAAGAGCCGGCGTCAGGTTTGGATCGTCAACGCATCGACAAATGGCTGTGGCACGCGCGGCTGGTACACACCCGGAGCGCCGCTGCCGCCTTGGTTGCTGCCGGCCATGTGCGAATCGACGGCCGGCGTGTCACCGCTCCGGCCTATACGATCAAGGCCGGAGCGGTCTTGACCCTCGCGCTCGACGCCGCGGTGAAGGTGCTCAAGGTCGAAGGATTTTGCGAAAGGCGAGGCGGGGCGCCGCAGGCGAGGACGCTCTATCGCGATCTGCAGGACAAAAACACCGGCAAATAGGCGCGGAACGCGGCGGAACCGCAACTTGCGGCCTATATACGCATACGATAGGCAGCGTATTGCGTGCCAAATCCGGAGACTTGGATGACCTACGTCGTCGCCGAAAACTGTATCAAGTGCAAATACATGGACTGTGTCGAAGTGTGCCCTGTCGATTGCTTCTACGAGGGCGACAACATGCTGGTCATCCATCCCGACGAATGCATCGATTGCGGTGTTTGCGAGCCCGAGTGCCCCGCCGAAGCCATAAAGCCGGATACCGAGCCGGGGCTGGAGAAGTGGCTGGAACTTAATGCGGAATTCGCCAAGACTTGGCCGAACATCACCGTCAAACGCGAACCGCCGGCGGATGCCAAGGATTGGGATGGAATTCCGGACAAGTTCAAAAAGTTCTTTTCGTCGGATCCCGGCAGCGGTGATTGAGGCGCATCGGCCCCAACTCTTTCTACCGTCCTGCGAAGTTGCCGCCAGCGGCGGGGATTCGCCTTGGCGGCCATTAACCGCGTCACCGCAATTTCGTGAATACCGATCCTTTTGTCCCTTTTGCACCGCAATAACGCTTTGATTTCAGCCGAAAATGTGTTATATATGTGAAATCAGATAGCAGCCGCTGCTGGGCGGCTCCCCCAGAGGGAGCCCATTTTTTCACAGCGGTTTCCGAGGCTCGCAAGAGGGCGTGCATCCCACGCGTAAGCAGTGGCAGACAAACCGCGTCACAAACAAAAGAAAGTGTCCTCCGGTGCAGGCCGGGGTTCCAAACGGCCGGCCGCGCCGCGGCGGGCCTCTCATGCTCCGCGCGGCAACGCCCGCCGTGGAGCTCCCGTAGCCAAAGCTGCCGGCCGCAAGCCCGGTGAAGGAGCACTGCCCGGAATGACGACCAATAAAAAGACTACGCAACGACAAGGCTTCAAGACCAACGAATTCATCGTCTACCCCGCCCACGGCGTGGGGCAGATCATGGCGATCGAGGAGCAGGAAGTTGCCGGCGCCAAGCTCGAGCTGTTCGTCATTAACTTCGTCAAGGACAAGATGACGCTGCGCGTGCCCACCGCCAAGATTGCGTCCGTCGGCATGCGCAAGCTCGCGGAAGGCCCGATGGTCAAGCGTGCGCTTGACACCCTCAAGGGCCGGGCGCGCATCAAGCGCACGATGTGGTCGCGCCGGGCGCAGGAATACGAGGCAAAGATCAATTCCGGCGACATCGTCGCCATTGCCGAGGTCGTTCGCGATCTTTACCGGTCGGAAACGCAGCCCGAGCAGTCCTATTCCGAGCGGCAGCTTTACGAGGCCGCGCTTGACCGGCTCTCGCGCGAAATTTCGGCGGTGCAGAAAATCACCGAGACCGAGGCCGTCAAGGAGATCGAGGCGGCGCTCGCCAAGGGCCCGCGCCGCGGCCCGAAGCCGGCCGAAGAAGCGGCCGCTTCGGAGGATGGCGTCGAGGAAGAAGCGGCGTAAGCCATCCGAAATCGCGATCAATACGAAGCCCGGCGGAAGCGCCGGGCTTTTTGCTTTACGTAGCAGGCACAGCGTCACCGGCCTGGGCGGACGGCCGGTCCGCATGAACCGCCGCTTATGCTTAACAAATTGACAACGGACTTCGCGTAGCAAGGGAGCGTGGCCCACCCGGAAGCAACGCTTCCCAACGGAAAAGCTCATGAGCGCGGCGGCACCCTTGGTCTACATCGCGACGCCTTGCTTCGGCGGCCTTGTCACCACCGGCTACATGATGTCGATATTGAAGCTGATGCAGTCCAACGCAACGCACGGCTTTTCCGTCAGCATCAATCTCCTGGGCCGCGACTCGCTGGTGACGCGCTCACGCAACACGCTGGCCTCGCAATTTTTGCTGATGAAGGAAGCGACGCATTTGATGTTCATCGATTCCGATCTCAGCTTTGAGCCGGAACTGGTGCATCGGATGCTGGCGTTCGACCAGGATGTCGTCGGCGGGATGTATCCGGCGAAGGCGATCCGATGGAATCCGCCGGCCAACGTCATAGGCCGTGAGCCGCCGAGCACGGCGACGCTGCAATACGTCGGCAAGTTCTGCGAAGGCGCCGAGCACGAGCGGCGAGGTCCCTTCGTCACCGGCGTTTATTGCGCGACCGGATTCATGCTGATGAAGCGCGCCGTCATCGAGCGCATGGCCGAAGCCTACCCAGAGACGGCCTACAGCACGGATCACGTTTACACGCCGAACGCGGGCAGTCAAAAAAATTACGCGCTGTTCGAATGCATGATCGATCCGGACACCAAAGAATACCTGAGCGAGGATTTCGGCTTCTGCAAGCGCTGGCGCGCGATCGGCGGAAAAATCTGGCTCGATGCCGAAGGCGCGCTGACGCATACGGGAGCCTATGATTTTGTCGGTAATCCCGCGCTGCGCTTTGGTGCGGATCGGCAAGTCAGCGACTCTGCCGCGGCGTAACCTGCGCCTGAGCATTCCCGCGTGTGCTAAACTGGCGGGATGCCGGAAACGCCAGCGAAAGAACGCAACAAAAGTACGACCGCCGCGATCGTCATGGACCCGCGGCAGACGTTCCGCCGCATTCCTTTGGCGCCACACGAGTTGCTCGCGCGCGTCACGCCGCAAGACGACCTGTTCGTGCTGGCGCATGTCGGCATTCCCCGGCTTCGGGCCGAAGACTGGTCGCTCGCCGTTAGCGGGCTGGTGCGGCAAGAAAGGACATTCAGCTTCGATCAGCTTCGGCGCATGCCCAAAAAGGAAGTCGAAGCCTTTCATCAATGTGCGGGCTATCCGCAAAACCCACACATCGCGACGCGCCGCATCGGCAACGTGATCTGGGGTGGCGTCGATCTTCGCACCCTGCTCGAGCAAATTGGCGTTTTGCCGCAAGCTCGGTTTCTTTGGTCGTACGGGTGCGACGGCGGTGAATACGACGGCATCAAATCGGAGCTGTATCTGAAAGATTGCCCGCTCGCGCGGCTTGCACGCGGCGATGCCCTTCTGGCCTATGAAATGAACGGCGAGCGGTTGACGGCTGAGCATGGTTTCCCGTTGCGGCTGGCGGTCCCGGGATTTTACGGCACCAATTCTGTCAAATGGTTATGCCGCTTGCACCTCGCCGACACGCGCGCCGACGGTCCGTTCACCACACGGCTCTACAACGATCGCACCGGGAGCGGCACGCGGCCGGTTTGGGAGGTCGCGCCGGAATCGCTCATCGTCAGCCCGGCGCCAAACGCGCATCTGCCCAATGCGTCGATCGAAATCTGGGGTTGGGCGTGGGCCGATGGAGGTGTCGCGCAGGTCGAGATTTCCACCAATGGTGGGCAGGCATGGCACGCAGCGGTGCTCGAACCGCAGACCGGAGCATCGTGGCAGGAGTTCAAGACGATGTGGGAGCCGGAAGGCGCAGGCGAGGCTGTTCTGATGTCGCGCGCGACCGCCAACAACGGAATAGTGCAACCGCCCACGAACTGGCGGAACTCGATTTATGCGGTTCACGTTGTGAAAACAGGCATGCTTTGACTCGGCCCGGCTGCGACCGGCCGCCCGTTGCTCCGCTTGCGCCGACGACTAGAATGCCTAAAGCACTCATATCGAAGTTGACGGGAGACTTTCCATGACGGCCATTCGCGGTTACGTCGAGCCCACCACGGAAGCGGATGCGCTCGGCGTGCACTCGCTCGATCAGTTCGTGCTCGCGGTGCCGGACGCCACGGTTGCCGAGAATTTCTACGGCAACTTCGGGCTCGACGTCGTACGTGACGGCAACAGTCTTGCGATCAAAACCTTCGGGCACGAGCACCGCTGGGGATCGGTGGTCGAAGGCAAAGCCAAGGCGATCCACCACTTGTCGTTCGGATGTTACGCCGAGGACCTGCCGCGTCTGAAGGCGCGCATCGAGGCCAATGGCGTAAAGCTTGTCGATCCGCCGCCCGGATTCGAAAGCAATGGGTTTTGGTTCCGCAATCCGGAAGGCGTGCTCATCGAGGTGAAAGTCGGCCCCAAGGTTTCGCCCGATCACAAATCCGACAGCATCTGGTCGCCCGTCCCCGCCGGTGTCGCCGGCGCCGGTGTGCGCGCGCAGGCCCCGCTTGTGCGGCCACGACGCTTGTCGCATGTCCTGATTTTTACCAGCGACGTCGATGCGTCGATCAAGTTCTACGAGCGCACGCTTGGCTTGCGCTTGTCGGATCGGGCATCCGATCTTGTCGCTTTCATGCACGGCATTCACGGCAGCGACCACCATCTGCTGGCGCTGGTGAAATCGATTGCGCCGGGCTTCCACCATTGCAGTTGGGACGTCGCAAGCATCAACGATATCGGTCTCGGCGCGATGCGCATGGCCGACAAAGGCTACACCAAAGGCTGGGGCCTCGGCCGGCATGTGCTCGGCTCAAATTATTTCCATTACGTGCGCGATCCGTGGGGAAGCTTTTCCGAGTATTCGTGCGATATCGACTACATTCCGTCCGATCAGCGTTGGCCGTCCGGAGACCACAAGCCGGAAGACTCGTTTTATCTCTGGGGCCCGGAAGTGCCGCGTGAATTCACGCTCAATTGCGAGGCGGGCGAAAGCTAGAGCGGGATTCGATCAGCTTGAATCGCGGTCGTCATTGCGAGGAGCCCCATGGGGCGACGAAGCGATCCGGGCTTTACGTGCGATCCCTAGATTGCTTCGCTTCGCTCGCAATGACGGTTCAATTTGATCGGATTCCGCACTAGAATCTGATTCAATCAAGAGGCTGGCGAAGCCGGGTTTAGCCGGCCTCGCGCACGTCCTGTGTCTTATTGAAATACCGCCTGCCATTCGTCGCGCACGGTTTTGAATTTCTTCTGCGCCGCGACCCAATCTTTCAACCCGAGCAGCTTCGTCGTGTTGAGGTCGAACAGATAGGGGGCCGCCTTCGCCGGCGGCTTATAATTTTTGCGGAAGCTGTAGACCGCCTCATCCGCAATCACGACATCGGTGCCTTCCTTGCTCAGCATGTACTCTAAAAGCAGTTTTCCGGCGTTCGGATGCGGCGAGCCCTTGAGGACGGCCCCCTGATTGCCGAACATGACCTGCCCCTCCTTGTAGACGCCGAATTTTATGATTTTCGCGAGCTCGGGCGCTTTGACGATATTCTGGTAGGCGCGCCCGGTGAGATTCCACATGTCGAGCGGACGCTGACAGGAGATTACCATCTGCATCTTCGGCTCGGTGCGGAATTCGACGATCGGGTCGGTCGCCTTGAGCTTGCGCCAGAATTTTCCCAGATCGAGAACGCCGTTTTCCTGCAGCGAGAGCGCCGTGTTCGTGTAGGTGAAGCTCTTGGTAATGTCGGAGGCGATCGTCTTGCCCTTGAGCTCGGGTTTGACGACGTCCTCATACGAACTCGCCGAGAACGAACTCATGCCGGGGCAAGAGTTGTTCCAGATCGGCTGAAAGCTCGACGCATTGGGGATGACGACGTAAGGGTCATGAAAATACTGGTCGGCCTTTCTGGCGAGTTCCTCGCTGTCTTTCCAGTAATCGCTGTCGAGCTTTAATAACGCGCCGTGCTCGACCGCGGCTTCGAAGAAACCCGGCGCGGCCACCAGCACCACGTCGATCGTATGCTTGCCGGCGAGGATTTCCTGCCGAGCCTGGGCAACGGTTGGACCGGTGCCCTTGCGTATCGTATTGAACTTGAAATCGGGCCCGAGGCCGTAACGTTCCTTGAAACCTTTCTCCAGATCATGGGCGGTCAGATCGCTGATCGAGGCGCTGATCATCGTAACCGCGCCCTCTTTCTTGGCGGGGGCTGCAAGCTGTTTTTCGTGCGCCGTCAGCTCGGCTGCCTGTCCGAAGCCGGACGCGAGAAAACTCAGTGCGAAGGCGAGGCCGAGTCTCGTTGCAAACACAGCAAGACTCTCTTTCGTTGGTGTACTCATGATCGTCCCTCCGACGAGCTGTTTCTTATTATCGAAAACGGGCCCCGAATAATCTTCGTTCTGCGCTGCATGACCGCAGCTTCTTACTCCGCAACCATTTTTACCTTCTCGCCGGCCTTGACCGAATCGAGCGGCCCCAGGCCGTTGAGGACAAGAAAGCGTTCGCGCTTCCGGTCGGTTACAGCCATACGGCTTGCCAGCGTCTCGACGGTATCGCCCGCACCGACCGTCACGACCTTGATGTGCAACGGTTTAACCTGCCGGCTTTCGGCAAGGCTCATGCGGCGGAAACTCTCGATCGAGGCGCGGAAAGCGCGATCGACACTCTCGTTCATCTTTCTGGCGGCGAAGATGAAACGATACACATCGCTGCCGAATCGAACGGCGTAGAGCCTGAACGCCCACTCATTGCCCTTTGCGCTGGCGCTGGCAGCCGGAAAACCATTGACGGTGAATTCCTTCACGCTGTCGGCATCGACATTCTCGATCCAGCCGGACTTGAGATAATCCGCGAGCGATTGCTCCGCAGGCACCTTCACGACGTCGAGACGCAGCGCTTCGCCGCCGCCATCGTTCAGGCCGAGCACGGCCTGTGCGGTGTTGTCGAGCGTGAAACCCGGCGGTGCAACGAACGTGAAGCCAAGCTTCGAGTGAAGGAAGCGCCGGCCGCGCACGAAGCCCTCGCTCGGGTCTTCGCCATAGACCATGCCGTCAAGGCCGGAGAGATATTCCGCACGGTCGCGTTTGCCGCCGCCGGGGGCGGTAAATTTACGCGCATTTTGGCGTGCGTTCCGAATACGATCCGGAGTGGCCGGATGAGCGGCAAGAAAGTCGAAAGAACGCCGTTCTTCGCCGCTGCCGCCTTTGATGTCGGCATTGCGTTGCATGTCGGACAAAAACCGCGCGGCGCCATAGGGGTCGAAACCGGCGCGCGCCGCGATGCCGACGCCGATGCCATCGGCCTCGAACTCCTGCGCGCGCGAGAAGCTCGCCAGCGCAAGTTTGGATTTGGCGAGCGCCAGTGCGCCCGTTTGCGGGTCGCTCAGGACGTCGCTGACGACATGGCTGATAAGAGCCGCCTGACGCGCCTTGTCCTCGCGGATTTCGGCGTGATGAGCGATCACGTGCCCCATCTCGTGCGACAGCACCGAGGCCAGCTCCGACTCGTCATTGGCAAGTGCGATCAACCCGCGCGTGACGAACAGTTCTCCGTCGGGAAGGGCAAATGCGTTGACGGCCGGCGAGTTGAGAATGGTGACGTTGTATCTCAGGTCGGGCCGTTCGGACGCGGCCGTGAGGCGGTCGACCGTTTTGCCGATCAATTGCTGCAGCCGCGCGTTTTCGTAGACGCCTCCATAGGAGCCGAGGATACGCAGCCGCTCGCGCGAGGAAACGACGGGCGCCGGACTTGCCGGTGCAACACGCGGCAGGGAAACGCGGTGCACTTCGGGCGAGCCGGCGCAACTTGCCAGCAAGAGGCCCAGCGTTGCCGCTATCGCGACACGTGCACACGAAAAGGCCGATGTTGGACGCACAGCCGTCACCGCATTCCTCGTTCGTCGATAATCTCGATCTGCTCGGGATGCTCGGCTTCGATAATGGGGCCGCGGCGCCGCTCGATGATCCCGCGTACCCGGATTCGATGGTGGTCGAGGGCCTTCGGTTCGACGCCGGCGGCTGAAAACATCCGGCGATTGCGTTTCAGGATAACAACACTGAAACCGCTGGACCAGTGCTGTCCGAAGTTCACATATATAGCGGGTCCGGCTTCGTGGACCGACAAGACTTTGCCTTCGATGAGCCCAAATCGGCCACGTTCGGCAAGTACGCTGGCTGCGTCGTCGGCTTTTAGAGGCAAAAATGCCGGGTCTGACCACAGGCCCAGCCCGGATGCGCGCGCCATTGCTTCGGAAGCAAACAGTGTCTGGACGCAGCCTTCGGTCGCTGCCGCCGGCATTGTTCGCGCCAGTCCCATCGCCAGAAGCTTCGCGTTCAGCGATTGGTCCTCATTCTGCATGAATGCATAGACAACGAGCCGGCCATAACGGTCCTGGTTGGAACCGACTCGTTTGAGGCTGAGCTTACGTCCTACAGTCAGCGCCGCCAGTTGCGTTTTTGCGGCCCGGGCCAAGCCGGTGTGTTTGGTGGATGCGGGTAGCTCGATCCCCGCCAGCCGGACCTCGCGGCCGTCGTCAAGCGTGAATGTCCGGCCATCGAGGACTGTCGCGACGTTGGCCTCGCCGATCGGATTGAGGTGGCAAAGCTCCTCCGCGGCAACAGATGCCGGCGACAGGACGAGCGACAGAAGCATCAGAACCCGATACCAGCCCCATGTCATGTGACGATACTCGGAACAAGCGCGGCCGGCGGTCAACCCCTGTTCGCGGCCCGGCAATTGGCTACAGTAGCGAAGGTCATTGTGCTTATCGGGGGAGGAGACAATGTCGTTTCGCGATCTTTTGCCAAATCGCCGCGCCTTCTTGCAATCGGCCACAGCCATAAGTCTCGTCGCCGCGTCCGGCGTGCACGCAGAGGAAAGTTGGCCGACACGCACAGTCAAAATCATCGTGCCCTATCCGGCCGGCGGTTCGACCGACGTGCTCACGCGCATTCTCGCCGAGAAGATGCAGCAGATGACCGGGCAATCGTTCGTCGTCGAGAATCGTCCCGGCGCAGGCGGCAACATCGGCACCGCGACAATGGCGAGCAGTAGGCCGGACGGCTACACGATCGGCTCCATTCCCATCAACATCCAGGTCATCAACCAATACCTTTACAAGAAAATGCCGCTCGACCCGGAGAAGGACGTGATTTCAGCGTCGCTGACCTGGGAGTTGCCGGATGTCTTTGTTGTCGCTTCGGATCACGTGCCGGCGAAGACGCTGCAGGAATTTCTCGTCTGGGCCAAAGGCAAGCAGCTCAATTTCGGCAGCCCCGGTGTCGGCACGACGCCGCATCTTGCGGGCGCCTACTTCGTCAAACGCACCGGCATTACCGCGGTGCACGTGCCCTTCAAAGGCGCGGCACAAACGATTCCTGCGATGCTCGCCGGCGATATTACCTTTGCGATCGACAATCTCGCCTCCTACGTCGGCATGATCGAGTCCGGCAAGATGCGCGCTCTGGCGGTCACATCGAAAGAGCGTTGGCCGACCATGAAGGACGTGCCGACGATGGCGGAAGCGGGAATCGCAGACTTCACCGTCACATCGTGGGCGTCGATAGAAGTGCCGGCCCGCACGCCGCGTTCTGTCATCGACAAGCTTTCGGCCATGATGCAGAAAATTGCCGCCGATCCCGCGCTGCAGCAGCGCTTCCTGAAAGCCGGTGCGCGCTGCATCGCGAGCACGCCGGAAGCGGCTGCTGCTTATGCAGCCAAAGAGCGTGTGATGTGGAAGGAGATGGTGAAAATCTCCGGCGCAAAACCGCAATAGTGTTTTCTGCGCGGCACAGCTGTCGCTGTTCTTCATCGTCTGATCGACGAACGCGCCTGTGACAATTGAGTCACGGGGTGTGTCGTCGCTGCACGCGGCGATAATTTTCAGCCGCGGTGTGCTCGATTTGCTTGCAGGAATTTCGCGAATCAGAGTTGATTGCTGTGACCAATAAAAGAAGCCGTAGTCCACTCGCTCAACAGACACTGGAGGGCACTCATGTCGTTTGAGACAACACCCGGGGCACGGACGGCACGCATTATTGTGGTTGGAAACGAAAAAGGCGGATCGGGCAAATCGACCGTAGCGATGCACATTGCCGTCGCTCTGATAAAGGCCGGCCAACGGGTCGCGACTTTCGATCTTGATTCGAGACAGCGAAGCTTCACGCATTACATTGAGAACAGGCGTGCCTGGGCGGCGCGTATCGGCCAGGATCTTGGCATGCCGAACCACTTCAGCCTCGATGAGCCGGAAGGTTCGACGGCCGAGGATCAGGCGGCGGGATCGATGGCGCTCACGGCTTCCGTCGAGGCGGCGGCGCAGGCGTGCAACTTTGTTGTGATCGATACACCCGGCCATGACGGTTATCTGTCGCGACTGGCGCATTCGATGGCCGACACGCTGGTAACGCCTCTCAACGACAGTTTTGTCGACTTCGACGTGCTCGGCACCATCGATCCCGACACTTTCGGTGTCACCGGCACGAGCCACTATGCCGAGATGGTGCAGCAGGCGCGCGGCAAACGCGAAGCTGCGGGTCAGCCCGCGACCGACTGGATCGTCTTGCGAAACCGGCTGTCGATGCTGGCCTCACGCAACAAGCGCTTCGTCGGCGAAGCAATCCAGGAGTTGGCGCACCGGCTCGATTTCCGGTGTGTGGACGGGCTGGCGGAACGCGTGGTCTTCCGCGAGTTTTATCCGCGCGGCCTTACGGCCGTCGACGATCTCAACGCCAGCACGCTCGGCACGCGCCCCACGATGTCGCACGCGACCGCGCGCATGGAAATGAAAGCGCTTCTCGACTCGTTGAACCTCGATCTGTCGGTTGCGGGCGGCGAGACCGTAACGGAAAAGCGCGACGCGGCCTGATCCTCCGCATACTCGCGAAACCTCAGCCGGTGTCGTCGGCTGGGGTTCGTTTCATTGCAGGATGCGTGCTCAGGAATGCTTGGTGAGAACACGCAAGGCGCCGAGCCTTAGCTCGTAGGGCGAGTTATCGAGCACAACACTGACGCTGATCAGTCCGGGCGCGCGAATTTCAAGCGGCGCGAGAACGAGGCTCGCGGCAACAACAATATAGCGCGCGGCGCTCGGATCTTCCCGCAGTTCCTCGAGCAGCCTTTTCTGCTCGTCCGCCGGCGGTGCATCGATCGGCTCTTCGGCGAATGGCGTTTCCTGGCCGGGAACGTAACAGCGCGCGACCACCGAGGAATAGGGCTGCGTCGGCGGCGAGAAGACGTGCAGGTGAATGCAGAATTTCGGCAAAACGAAAGGCAGACGCGACGGCACGAACATCACGGCATTGTAGCAGCCCATGAAGCTCAGCTTGCCGCCGGCTTCGTTGCGAATGTCATCGCAGAAAATGCAGAAGCCGTATCGCTCCATCAATCGAACTTCACTGTCCTCGACGTCACCACATGAGTTTGCGGCGGTGACGGCAACGTTGAACTGGCCTCCGTTGACCCGCCGACAACTTTCATCTGCCCGCCGACTGTCGATGTTTCGGCGG
>DASUKT010000259.1:0-2710 GCA_036278575.1 Pseudolabrys sp.
GAGATCGTCGATGCCATCTCCGGCAACATCTGCCGCTGCACCGGCTACGCGCAGATCGTGGAAGCCATCTCGCTCGCCGCCGAGCACATGCGCGGCGCCAACAGGCCGGCGGAGGCACCATGAGTGCGTCTTCGCACTTTCGCTTCGTCTCGACCGACCGCCGTGTGCGCGAGGATCGGCGTTTTGTCGCCGGCAAGGGACGTTTCGTGGCCGACATCGATGTCGCCAACACCAAGCACGTCGCGCTGGTCACCTGCCCCTACGCCGCCGCGCGCATCAAAAGCATCGACAAAAAGGCCGCGCTGGCGATGCCCGGCGTGCACTACGTGCTCGACGGCCGCGAATTGGCGGAAGCCACAAACCCGCTTGCCGCCGGACTCGATACGCCGAACGTGCCGCGCCGGCCGCTCGCGGTCGATGTCGCTCGCTATTCCGGCGAATGGGTCGTGGCGGTCGTCGCCGACGCGCGCGCGCGCGCCGAAGATGCTGCGGAAGCTGTTGAAATCGATTACGAGCCGCTGCCGTTCGTGCTCGACGCCGAAAAGGCGATCGAGAAGGATGCACCGCTCGTGCACGAAGCGCACGGCTCGAACGTGCTGCTCGACCGGACGTTCACCTGGGGCGAGGTCGACAAGGATTTTGCCGAAAGCCCGCGCACGCTGTCGCTGCGCGTGAAATGGGCGCGCTCATCGACCGTACCGGTCGAGACCTTCGGCGTGGTTTCGAGCTGGGATCCGTGGCGCGAGATTCTCGACGTGTGGGCATCGATCCAGATGCCGCGCTACACCGAGCAGATCGCCAGCGCGTTGAAAATTCCCATGTCGTCGGTGCGTCTGCATCACGACGTCGATGTCGGCGGCAGTTACGGCATCAAGCGCGGCATCAAGCACGCGATCCTGACAGGCTATCTCACGCGCCGGCTTGGCTTCCCCGTACGATTGATCGAGGACCGGCTTGAGAACATGCGTGGTGGCGACGCGCACGGTCCGGAGCGCCTGTTCGATGTCGAGGTTGCGTTCGACGACAACGGCATCGTGCGTTCGATGAAGATGCGCGCGCTGGAAAACGTCGGAGCCTATGCCGGCCGTTCGCCGTTCCAGCTCGGCAAGCCGATCGGTTCGATCGTCGGGCCCTACAAGATCGGAAGCGTGCAGTATCGCGCGATAGCGGTCGTCACCAACAAGACGACGCAGGAAGCGGTGCGCGGCTTCGGCCAGGGGCCGACCAATCTCGCGCTCGAGCGCACGATGGACGAGGTCGCGAACGCGCTGACGCTCGATCCGCTCGAGGTTCGCCAACGCAACCTGATCCGGCACGACGAGTTTCCCTACCGAATTCCAAGCGGCACCGAATATGACAGCGGCGATTACGAGACGGTCATTGCAAAGGTCATTGCCGGCGGAAAATACGACGAGCTGAAGCAAGAGCGCGGCCGCTTGCGCAGCGAAGGCATGCTCGCCGGCATAGGCATCGCCGCGTGCCTGGAGCCGAGCGGCGGCAACGCCACGTTCGAGGCGTTGATCAATCCGAAGGTGACGACCTCGACCTTCATGGACTCTTGCCGCATCAATACGGACGGCAGTGGCGCGATTACCGCCACCATGCACACCACGTCGTCCGGCCAAGGGCACGAGACGCTGGTCGCGACCGTCATCGGCGAGGTCCTGCAAATCGATCCCGACACCATTCGCGTGACCCGTCCCGACTCGCTCTCCTCGCTGCCGAGCGGCACGCCGGTCGGCAGCCGCATGGCGATCATGCTCGGCGGCGCGGCCTTCCACGCAGCGCAGAAGCTGAAAGCGAAGCTCATCGCCATCGCTGCGCACGATCTCGATATTCCGGCCGAGCGCGCAGCTTACGAGCAAGGCGTCGTGTTCGATCGCAACGCGCCGGAAAAGCGCCGCACCCTGAAGGAAATCGCGACCATCGCGGACCGCAATTATCACCGCATGCCGGCCGGCATGGAGCCGGGCCTTTCGGTCAGCCATGTCATGCAGGTGCCGACCGGCGGCAAATTGCCGACAGCGGACGGGCGCGTGCAGATGTATCCGTGCTTTTCGTTCGAGTTTCACCTGATCCTGGTCAAAATCGACCCAGACCTCGGTGTCCCCGAGATCGTGCGCTATTGTCTCGGGCACGATTGCGGCACGCAGATCAACCCGAAGATCGTGCGCGGCATGACCATGGGCGGCATCGCGCACGGCATCGGCGCTGCGCTCTACGAGGAGTTTGCCTACAACGACGACGGCCAGCTCATCGCGCAAACTTTCATGGATTACGTGCTGCCCTCCTCGCATGAAGTGCCGGCGGTCGAGATCGTCGACCACGAGACTCCATCGCCGCATACGGTGCTTGGGCAGAAAGGCTCCGGCGAATCCGGCTATCTCGGCGCGCCGGCGGCGATCGCCAACGCCGTCAATGACGCGCTGCGGCCGCTCGGCGTTTCGATGAATACGCTGCCGCTCAAGGCCTCGAAGCTCGGCGACCTGATCGCCTTGGTACGGGAAAATGAGGCGCCCTGACAACGCTCTCAAAGTCATTCCGGGACGGCGCGTCAACGTCCACGTGTCATTCCGGGGCGCGCCGAAGGCGCGAGCCCGGAATGACGAACTCACCAAGGACATAAAATGATCGTCGACGCCCACGCCCACCTGGTGCCGCCTGAGTTGCTTGCCGCAGTCCGCAAGGAGAAGGTGCGTTTTCCCTCCGT
>DASUKT010000260.1:0-10910 GCA_036278575.1 Pseudolabrys sp.
TGCCTGAGAAGAAGTAGTTTCTGTCATTCCGGCCGAGCGCTGAAAGCGCGAGAGCCGGAATCCATAACCCCGGTCTTGCGATTTGATCGAAAGCTTGGTGGATATGGATTCCAGGCTCGCGAGCCATAGCGCGTCGAAGACACGCGTAAACGCGCTGATGGCCCGCGCCCCGGAATGACAGGCAGACTATGTCTCCCCTCGCCCCGAAAAGTGTGCCGGACATGCCGCCAATCGAGGGCATCCGGCTCGCCGCCGCAGAAGCGGGCATTCGTTACGCCGGGCGGACAGACGTGCTGCTGGCGCTGTTCGATCCGGGCACCACGGTGGCCGGTGTCTTCACCCGCTCGAAGTGCCCGTCGGCGCCGGTGGAATGGTGCCGCGGGCATTTGAAAGGCGGCTTGGCGCGCGCGCTGGTGGTCAATTCCGGCAATGCCAACGCCTTCACGGGGAAGACCGGGCGCGCGGCGACAAAGCTGACGGCGGCGCTGGCGGCAAAAGCCGCCGGCTGCAAGACATCGGAGGTTTTCCTCGCCTCAACCGGCGTGATCGGCGAACCGCTCGACGCCGACAAATTCGCGCCGGTAATGACGGCGCTCGCCGTGCAAGCACGCACCGGCGCTTTTCTCGATGCCGCGAAGGCGATCATGACCACGGACACGTTTCCGAAGGTCGCAACGGCCCGTGCGCGCATCGGCAAGGCAACGGTCACCCTCGGCGGCATTGCCAAGGGTGCCGGCATGATTGCGCCCGACATGGCGACCATGCTCTCGTTCGTTTTCACCGATGCGGCCATCGCTGCACCGGCTTTGCAGATGCTGCTGAAGGAAGGCGTCGCCGATACTTTCAACGCGGTGACCGTCGACGGCGACACGTCGACATCAGACACGCTGATGTTGTTTGCCACCGGCAAGGCAAGAGAATGCCCGCGCATCGCGCGCGCAAGCGATCCGCGACTGAAAGACTTTCGCAAGGCACTCACCGCCGTGCTCGCTAATTTGTCCGAGCAGGTTGCACGCGACGGCGAAGGCGCGCGCAAGCTCATCGAAGTTACGGTCGAAGGCGCGGTGTCGAAAACCTCCGCCCGCCGCATTGCCCTCTCGATCGCCAACTCACCGCTGGTGAAAACAGCGGTCGGCGGCGAGGACGCCAACTGGGGGCGCGTGGTCATGGCGGTCGGCAAGGCAGGGGAGCCGGCCGACCGCGACAAGCTTTCGATCTGGTTCGGCGGCATTCGCGTCGCGCATAAGGGCGCACGCGATCCGGCCTACGACGAGGCGGCCGTCACCGCAGCGATGAAAAGGCCGGAAATCAGCGTCAAAGTGGCCCTCGGCCTCGGCAAAGGCCGGGACCGGGTGCTGACCTGCGACCTCACCAGGGAATACATTGCCATCAACGGCGATTACCGCTCCTAACGCATGGTTAACCGTTGGGCCAAGCGGCTGCGCCTACTCCCCTACCTTGAGCGGCCTCTTAACCATCCGATTCTAAGGTCAGGACTACTGTTGTGAGCGTCAAAGTCGTTCTTGTTGCCGCCTGCGCGCTCATCGACACCGACGGACGCATCCTGATCGCGCAGCGTCCGGCGGGAAAGCCGATGGCCGGACTATGGGAGTTTCCCGGCGGCAAGATCGAGGACGGCGAATGGCCTGAACAAACGCTGATCAGAGAATTGAAGGAGGAACTGGGCATAACCGTCAGCGAGGATTGTCTCGCGCCGCTCACTTTCGCAAGCCATAGCTATCCGGGCTTCCACCTGCTCATGCCGCTCTATGTTTGCCGGCGCTGGCAAGGGATCGTCACCGCAAGGGAAGCGCAACAGCTTGCGTGGGTGAAACCGAACAGACTGCGAGACTACGACATGCCACCGGCCGACGTGCCGCTGGTGTCTCACTTGATGGCTTTGCTCTAGAGCGCGTCACGAAATGGTTGAACAGGAACAGCCCATGATCGATTTCGCTCCGGCCGCCTGCATGCGCAAGCTTTTGCACGATCAATCGGGCGCCACCGCCATTGAATACGCGATGATCGCTTCCGGGATCGCTTTCGTGATCGCCGCAACTGTCTTTACACTTGGCACGAGCGTCAATCAGATGTTCTCGGCCGTCCAACCCGCATTCAATTAGCGGCCGGCATCGCCCGGCTTTTCACCCGTCGGGATTTCTTGCGTTCCCAAAGCATCGGCAAGCCGCTGTGTTGCGGAGCCGGGACGCAACGGCTGCTGCTGGCTTTCGTGCGGCGCCCAGCCTGACAACCAGATGATCTCGAAGGTGGCGCGAATACGCCGGTCGGCGTCGGAAAACTTGTCCGCGTAAATTTCCGCCATGCGCGTCAACGTCCCGCGTTTGAGCGGCACGCGGCGCCGCTCCGTGAGCGCATTCGTTGCGCCCATGCGGCGCAGATCGGTCATGAGCGCAAATACATCCGCATAACGGACAGTGATCCGCTCGCTGTCTGTCACCGGCAGCGCGAAGCCGGCCCGCTGCAAGAGCGCGCCAAGCTCGCGCGTGTCGGCAAAAGGCGCAACGCGTGGTGAAATGCCGCCCTCACATTCGCTCTCTGCAGCGGCGAAGGCCTGTCGCAACTCGGTCAGAGTGTCGCCACCCAGGAGCGCCGCGAGAAACAATCCGTCCGGCCTCAGCGCGCGCCGGATTTGAATAAGCGTTCCAGGGAGATCGTTGACAAGTTGCAAGGCTAGCGCAGAGACCACGAGATCGAGCGAAGCGTCGGCTAACGGCAGTGCTTCCTCGTCGGCGGCCACTTGCAGGAAATCTGTGTGCAGATCGGGAGCCTCAGCATTGAGGGCGACAATGCCTGTGACGTTTCCCACCGCGCTGACTGCGCGCCGCACGGCGTCGGTTGGCGTCCCGAGATCGGCCGCGTGCCCGAATGTTCGCACGACCGCGGATAACCGCTCCGCCAGATCGGTGGCGACGCGATCGAGCAGAAAGGTGGCGGCACCCAATGCCCGTGCGCGGCGCCTGCGTGCGCGCAACAGACGCCGGTCGAAGATGGTCTGATTTGACGGCATTTGGTATCGTTCGAGTATGGACGAACTCATAACGGCTGGCAAAGAGAGGGGTTTTACGCGCTTCGCCAACGCCGCCGACAGCCTGCGTAATACGCTACGGCTGGCGCTCGATTTCGCATTGCCGCCGCTATGCCCGTCGTGCCGGGAGCCGCTGGGAGACGGTGCGGGCCTGTGCGCGGTTTGCTGGTCCAAGCTGTCGATGATCGAGCCCCCCTATTGCGCGCGGCTCGGCATCCCTTTCGTCTACGATCCCGGACCCGGCTTGCTGTCGATGGAGGCGATCGCCAATCCGCCGGCCTATGACCGCGCCCGCGCCGCCGTGCGCTATGACGATGTCGCGCGCGCGCTCGTACACCGCTTCAAATATCACGACCGGCTCGATCTTGCGCCGCTGATGGGACGCTGGATGGCACGCGCGGGGCGTCAACTGCTCGACGGCGCCGATGCCTTGTTGCCGGTGCCTTTGCACTGGCGCAGGCAATGGGCACGCCGCTTCAACCAGTCGGCAGCGCTTGCACAGGCAATTTCGGCCTTGAGCGGCGTACCGGTCGTACACACGGCCCTTAAGCGCGTGCGGGCGACGCAGCAGCAGGTTGGCCTGTCGAAAACCGAGCGCGCCGGCAATGTGCAAGGTGCATTCCGCGTCCCGGACGAGGCCAAGGCGGAGGTGGCCGGCCGGCGGCTCATCCTGGTGGACGACGTGCTTACTTCGGGGGCCACCGTCGACACCTGCGCGCGGGCGCTGCTGAGAGTGGGCGCCGCGCACGTGGATGTCCTGGTTTTTGCCCGGGTTGTTACCGGCGGCGCGCGGACCATATAAAGGGGCCGACAAAACGCGCCGAAAAGCCATGCCTTTTATCGAAATCTATACCACCCAATATTGCCCCTATTGCATGGCCGCGAAGGCCTTGCTTAAGCGGAAAGGTGCGGCGTTCACGGAAATCGACGTCGGCCGCGACTGGGAACGCAGGCGGGAAATGGTCGAGCGAGCGAAAGGCCGTATGACGGTGCCGCAGATCTTCATCGGCTCGACGCATGTCGGCGGCAGCGACGAGCTGCATGCGCTCGAACGCGCCGGCAAGCTCGATTCCATGCTCGCAAGCGAAGGGGCGAAAGCATGAGCACCACGCCGGCGACGTTCAAGGCTGCGATGATTCAGATGCGATCCGGTTTGGAGCCTGCCGGAAACGTCGATGCCGCCGTGCGCATGATCGGCGAAGCCAAATCTGCCGGCGCCGATTACGTGCAGACGCCTGAAATGACCAACATCATGGAAGCGAAACGCGAGCGGCTGCTGACGACGATTGCGGAAGAAAATGCCGATCCCTCGCTGGCTACCTTCCGCGAATTGGCGCGCAAGCTCGGCATTTTCATTCATGTCGGTTCACTGGCTATCAAGGTATCGCCGGATCGCGCGAGCAACCGCGCGTTCCTGATCGATCCGCATGGCGAGATTGCCGCCCGCTACGACAAGATTCACATGTTCGATGTCGATCTGGCGAACGGCGAAAGCTACCGCGAATCGCGCACCTATCGCGCCGGCGAGTTGGCGGTGTTGAGCGATCTGCCATGGGGCCGGCTGGGCTTGAGCATTTGCTATGACCTGCGCTTCCCGGCGCTGTACCGCGCGCTGGCAGAGGCCGGCGCGATCTTCCTCGCTATCCCTTCCGCGTTCACCAGGCAGACCGGCGAAGCGCACTGGCACGCGTTGATGCGCGCACGCGCCATTGAGAACGGCTGCTTCGTTTTCGCCGCCGCACAAGCCGGCAAACATGAGAACGGCCGTGAAACCTACGGCCATTCACTGATCGTTGACCCGTGGGGGCGCGTTCTGGCGGAGGCAGAGACCGAGCCGGGCGTCATCATGGCTGAGATCGAGCCGGCACAGGTGGCGGCAGCGCGTACGCGGATTCCGTCGCTGCAACATGGCCGCCGTTTCGAGATCGTCGAGCCGCTCGCGGAGCCGGCTCATCTCCACGTCGTGCGGGGGTCCGCATGATCCGATATGCATTGCGCTGCGACAAAGACCATAGCTTCGACAGCTGGTTTCAGGATTCTGCCGCCTTCGACAAACAGGCAAAGCGCGGTCTTGTCTCCTGTCCGGTATGCGGTTCGGACAAGATCGAAAAGGCGCTGATGGCCCCACGCCTGTCCGGCACCAGGAAAGGCCGGCCAATTTCGGTGGAGGCCCCGGTAGAAACAGTCACCACACCGGCCGCGGAGGACAAAACCCCGGTGGCGATGATCTCGCCGCAGGAGCATGAGTTTCGCAAGAAATTGAAAGAGCTGCGCGACCATTTGACCAAAAACGCCGACCACGTTGGCGCCCGGTTTCCCGAAGAGGCCCGTAAAATGCATTACGGTGAAATCGGGCACCGTTCCATTTACGGCGAAGCCTCACCCGAGGATGCAAAGGAATTGGCGGAAGAAGGCATCGAATTCCATCCGCTGCCGGTGCTGCCGGACGATAGAAACTGACCGGAAGAGCGCAAGGCCCGTCGGGTAGCCGGATAGCAAATGCTTGTCGTCGCGCTTTTTGTTCTACCTCTCGTCATCGCGCTTGGCCTTGTTGCATCCATTCGGTCAATGCAGTCGGGCAACAGCCAATTGGGCGGCTTATTCTTTCTCGTCCTGTCGGTTGCACTCCTCGCGTCGTTTGTCGCGCTGGCAATCGGCGTTCGTAACAACGTGCAATTTCAATTGCTCGGCGCCGCCGAAGGCTTTGCCACGTGGGGCGTGATTTATTTTCAGTTGAAGCGGGGCGCTAAGAGCTAAGGCAAAGTGGCGTCATCAGTGCGCCCACACCAATAGCGCAACGCCGATCACGATCAGTAAAATGCCGATCGCTTCGCGCGGCGCGGTCGGCTGCTTGAACACGAATTTCGAGATCGCCTGCGCGAACAGCACTTCGACCAGCGCCAATGTACGCACGCTCGCTGCCGTGGCGATGGCGAACGCGAGGAACCAGAACTGCGAGGCGAGTGCGCCCATGAACCCGGCGGCAAGTGATGGCCTCCAGGCTTGCACGATTGCCTTCAATACCTTGGGCTCGCGCACTGCAAGCCAGGCCGACAAGAGAGCCGCCTGCAAGATCAGCCCGACGGCCAGCGTGTAAGTCGCGGCCACCACGTAGTTGGCGAGGTGCAGATCGAGGATCGCGCCGCGATAGCCGACTGCGGAAATGCCGAACATGCCACCGGATACGAGCCCAAGCACGGTCGGCTTCACACCGCCGGCCGAGACTGCGCCTGGCTTCAGCGACATCACCACAACGCCTGCCGTGGCGATGAGAATGGCAACCGCGAGCAGCGGCGTGATCTTGTCGCCAAGCAGCACAAAGCCGAACAACGCCACCTGCACCGGCTCGGTCTTGATGTAGGCGATGGTCACGACGAAGGAGCGGTCGTTCATGGTCGCGAGCATCAAGGCGGTGGCGGCAATCTGCGCAAGGAACCCAACCGCAATCCACGGCCAGAACATGAAATTCGGATGCGGCAACGGTGCATGGCTCACCGCCAGCACGCCGAGGAGAGAGAGAATCGCGAACGGAAACCCGAACAGGAATCGGACGTGGGTTGCACCAACTGTGCCGAGTGTTCCTGTCAGCTCGCGCTGCATGGCGTTGCGCGCGGTTTGTGCTGCGGCAGCGATGATCGTGTAAACGGCCCAGAGCATCTCAGCCGATTCTCAGTTGCAGCATGATGACTTTCCGATCGTCATTGCGACCCGGCAATCCATCCTTCTCCAAGAAGATGGATGCACGGGTCAAGCCCGCGCATGACGATCCTGGTATGCAGAGTAATCAGCCGGCAGATCTTTCCGCCACGACCATGTAATTGACATCCACGTCGCTGGACAATTGCCAACGGTCTCCAAAGAGATTGTAGATCACACCCTTTTCCCCGATGACACGCAGGCCACCCTGCTCGAACGCAATTTCAAGCTCGTTCGGCGTCACGAATTTGTCCCATTGATGCGTGCCGCGCGGCAGCCAACGCAGCACATATTCGGCACCGACGATCGCGAGCGCAAAGCTTTTGATGGTACGATTGATCGTGGCAGCGATCATCAGGCCGCCCGGCTTCACCATCGCCGCGCAGGTTTTCACGAACAGTGCAACGTCGGCGACGTGCTCGACAACTTCCATCGCCAGCACAATGTCGAATCGCTCATTCGCGGCCGCCAAATCTTCCGCCGTCGTGGCGCGGTAGTCGACGTCGACACCGCTCTCATTCGCGTGCGTAGTTGCGACGGCAATGTTGTCTTCGGATGGATCGGCGCCGACGACATCGGCGCCGATGCGTGCCAGCGGTTCCGACAGAATTCCGCCGCCGCAACCGATATCGAGAATGCGCAATCCCTTCAGGCAATCGAGCTTCTTCGCATCGCGGCCGAAATGCGCCGCCGCCTGATCGCGGATGTAGGCGAGCCGCACCGGGTTGAACTTGTGCAACGCGGCCATTGGCCCGCGCGGATTCCACCAGTCGGCGGCCTGCCGGGAGAAGCGTTCAACCTCATCCCGGTCCACGGTCGATGCATTGGCGCGGGTCTCTCTGTTAACCATTGCAGCCATCTCGCTTGCCAAAGGCTCTCAGGTTGCGGGCTTTTTTACCGGCCGGTATGTATAGCCGCCTTTCGCGGCCCGCGCCGAGACTTCGTACGCAGGCTGTTTGTTAGCGCCGTTTGGCGCCTTCGGGAACGACGCATTCATGGCTCGGCTGGTGATGAAATTCGGCGGAACATCGGTCGCCGACATGGACCGCATCCGCAACGTGGCCTGCCACGTCAAACGCGAGGTCGACGCCGGCCACGATGTGGCGGTCGTCGTTTCCGCCATGTCCGGCACGACCAACCAGCTGGTCGAATGGTGCCGGCAGGCCGCCGTGCTGCATGACGCACGCGAATATGACGCCGTGGTGGCCTCCGGCGAGCAGGTCACGGCCGGATTGCTGGCGATTGTGCTCGAGGGTATGGGCGTCAACGCACGCTCATGGCAGGGATGGCAATTGCCGATTTTGACGGATAATGCGCACGGCTCCGCGCGCATCCTTGACATTAATGGCGCAGAGCTCCTCAAGCGTTTCGGGGAGCACAAGCAGACTGCCGTGATTGCCGGTTTCCAAGGCCTGCACAAGGAGACGGGCCGCATCACCACGCTCGGCCGCGGGGGTTCCGATACATCGGCCGTTGCCATCGCCGCGGCAATCGGCGCCGAGCGTTGCGACATCTACACCGATGTTGACGGTATCTACACCACGGATCCGCGCGTTGTGCCGAAGGCGCAGCGGCTCGATAAGATCGCGTTCGAGGAAATGCTCGAGCTCGCCTCGCTCGGCGCCAAGGTGATGCAGGTACGCTCCGTCGAGTTAGGCATGGTGCACAACGTGCGCATTTTCGTGCGATCGAGCTTCGAGAAGCCGGAAGACATCGATCCCAACGCGCCGCCGTCCGGAACACTCATTTGCGACGAAGGAGACATCGTGGAACAGCAAGTCGTCACCGGGATCGCCTTCTCCAAGGACGAGGCGCAGATCTCAATCCGCCGCGTTGAGGACAAGCCGGGCGTCGCCGCCGCCATTTTCGGACCCCTCGCCGACAGCAACATCAACGTGGACATGATCGTGCAGAATGTGTCGGCGGACGGTGCGACGACCGATCTCACCTTCACCGTGCCGTGGGCTGACTACGAGCGTGCCCGCGCGACGATCGAGAGGGCGAAGCCTGCTATCGGCTTTGAGCGAATCGACGGTGCGACCGATGTGGCGAAGATTTCAGTCATCGGCATCGGCATGCGCAGCCACGCCGGTGTTGCCGCCAGGGCCTTCAAGGCCCTGTCGGACCGCAAGATCAACATCCGCGCGATCACCACCTCCGAGATCAAGTTCTCGGTACTGATCGACGCCGCTTACACCGAACTCGCGGTGCGCACGCTGCATACGCTGTACGGTTTGGATAAAGCGTAAATCAGAGCGCGCACACCACCATTTCACTTTACGCTGCTTCGGCCGTGGTCGGGTCGATGATCGTGCGCACCCGAGAAATCCGGTTGGCCGGGAATCCGCCTTTCTGCGCATGCGTGCGAACGGCAGCCTCGTCCGGCGCAACATAGACACAGTAGATTTTGTCGTCGGTGACGTAGCTCTGCATCCACTGGATTTGCGGACCCATCTCGCGCAGCACGCTGCAGGATTTCCGGGAAATCGCCTGCAGCTCCTTCAGCGGCAGTTTTCCAGCACCGGCAATTTCGCGTTCGATCACAAATTTTGGCATGACTCACCTCCGGTTCGAATGTTCGACATACCCGATGCATGTCGCGCGGAGATGTGCCGCGGCCCGCAGGCGCTGTATTGAGGCGATAGTCCCTGAAATGCGGATTTTACGCTGCGAATATTCAGGACAGATGTCCCGGCTCAGGGAGAGCCGGTAGCCTTGTCTTTCAAGCCCAGGCCCGCCTCGCGCGCTCTCACGATGGCCTCATAGCGGTGCTCAACGCCAATCTTGTCGAAAACACGCGTGATATGGTTACGCACGGTCTTTTCGGAAAGGCGGAGCGAACCAGCGATTTCAGAATTGCTTTGTCCGGCGGCGATTCCTTCAAGCACCAATCGTTCGCGCGGTGTAAGCTCGTCGAGCGGCAGTTGATCGCGGTTGTGTGCACGCACTGCCTCTGCTCGAACAGGCGCCGATTGCTCGGCGAGAAATCTCTTGAGCTCAGCGAGAAGACGAGGCCACGACGGTTCGTCTGCCAAAGGCATGTGATTATCGCTGTCGAGCTGAACGAAGCGGCAATCGGGAATAAGGGCGGCGAGCGCTCGCCCCTCTTCGATTGGTACGACAACATCGCGTTCGGGATGCGCAACAACTACCGGACATTTGATCTTGCGCGCCGATTCAGTCACGTCCACGCTCCAACTCATGCGCAGCCGCGGTTTCGGCGGAGGTTGCGGCCTGCATCTGCTCCGACCAGGACCGCAGATGCTCAACCGTGCCGCCGGGCTGAAAATGCGCCGACCATACTTGCAACAAAGGCTGATTTTCCCGTCCCCAGCCAAGCCGTGTAAGGTCAAGCAAAAGCCGGCCTTTTTCTATTTCCTCCGGGCTTTCAGTCCATCGCAAGCGCCCGCGCGCGTACGTGCCGTAGAGGATCAGATGGCTTACGCGCCCCGGGTGCCGCGCAGCGTATTCGATCGCGACCGGGCCACCCTGACACGTGGCAAGCAAGGGAAATCGCTTAAAGCCTGCTGCATCGATGACGCACTCGAAATCACGCAACGAGCTTTCGAACGAGAAGTCGCCGGCGCTGCGGTCAGAAAGCCCACAACCTCGTGAGTCGTAGCGCAACAAGGTGTGACCGGGCGAAAATGCCTCAAGCCATGGCCGCCAGACCAGGCTGCGCCACTGATGTTCCAGATGCGTGAGCCACGTGGCCGACATCACCAGCGGCGGGCCCTTGCCGCTCAAGGCATAGGCAAGCCGCACGCCGTCTGCCGCTGTGCAAAAACGGATTTCCTGATCCATTGTCGTCGCCCGCCGGTCATATAGAGAACCGCCGGCGATGGGACAACGGCGCGCCAGACCGGGCGAAATAGCCAAGCGAAAACGCGGCTTTGGCTTGCCCGTTGCATGGGGCATGGCTATAGCCTGAAAGATAATCGCGGCTGCGGGTACCGGACCTCATGGTCGCTATTCGTACATGATCGGGCGATAAGAGAGCCGCGGCCTCGGCCGTGGCCAAACAAGGACCTCGCAATGCGTGGCGCGCTCGGCGGTCCGCGCGTGCTTTTGCGCCGGCTTCGCGAAGTAATGGCGGAGCCGGTCAGCGCGCAGGATCGTCTCGACAAGGTGGTCGTGTTGATCGCCGCCAACATGGTGGCGGAGGTTT
>DASUKT010000261.1:0-33828 GCA_036278575.1 Pseudolabrys sp.
CGCCGCAACAACACGCTCGCGAAGGTCAAGTGAGTAGGGTCGAGCCATCGATGCTGGCCTCCAGCCCAGCCAGCATCTTGAATCAGAACCAAACTGATTTGGGAATCCAAAATCGATTCAGATTCAATGAAAAGGACTCTAGGCGGGTATACGGCCTGCGATGACGGCGGCCTGAGGATTTTGCCACGGTTTACGAGGACTGAAAGGAACTCAATACGACCATCGGTAGTTCATGCAAGTTGAGACAGGTTCGGGGTGGCCAGCCAATTTTTACCTTCGATCGTGGTGTGTAGATGAGCTCAAAAGTCGCGTTGGTGACCGGAATTACGGGTCAGGATGGCGCCTATCTGGCCGAACTTCTTCTTGCAAAAGGCTATGTCGTACACGGACTCCGCCGACGGTCATCGTCCTTCAATTCTGCACGCATTGAACATCTGTATCAGGATCCACATGAAGAAAACCTTCGCTTCCTTACTCATTACGGTGACTTGACCGATTCCACGAACTTGATCCGCATCCTGCAACAGACGCAACCCGACGAGATCTACAATCTTGCTGCTCAAAGTCATGTGAAAGTCTCGTTTGAAACGCCGGAATATACGGCAAACGCCGACGGAATTGGACCGCTCAGACTGCTCGAAGCCATCCGGATTTTGGGGATGGAAAAAAGGACACGTTTTTATCAGGCGTCGACATCAGAGCTATACGGCCTTGTGCAGGAAACGCCGCAACGGGAGACAACGCCGTTCTATCCGCGCAGCCCCTACGCCAGTGCAAAACTCTACGCCTATTGGACAACCGTCAATTATCGTGAGGCTTACGGAATACACGCATCGAACGGTATTCTTTTCAACCACGAGAGCCCGATCCGCGGAGAGACTTTTGTAACGCGTAAAATTACGCGCGCCGCCGCGGCGATTGAGCTCGGCCTTCAGGGTAGACTTTATCTTGGCAATCTGAACGCCAAGCGGGACTGGGGTCACGCCCGCGATTATGTCGAAGGCATGTGGCTGATCGTGCAGCAGGTCCGCGCGGACGACTATGTGCTTTCCACCGGCGAATGCCATTCGGTACGCGAGTTCGTGGAGCTGGCCTTTGCACAAGTTGGCCGTGCAATTACCTGGAAGGGCGAAGGTGTGGATGAAAAAGGGATTGATTCAAAGACCGGAGAAATTCTGATCGAGGTCGATCCGCGCTATTTCCGGCCCAATGAGGTCGATTTATTGGTCGGCGATCCGAGCAAAGCTCACAAGCTTTTGGGTTGGCGACATAGCACATCCTTCACCGATGTGGTTCGTGAAATGGTCCACGCAGACCTCGCTGCACTCAAGCGCGGCGTCTACGGCGGCCATATACGCGAGGCTGCCGAATGAGAGCGATGCCATATTCTCTAGAGGGAAAGCGAATTTATGTCGCTGGACATCGCGGCATGGTCGGCTCGGCACTTGTTCGCCGGTTAGCATCTGAACGCTGCGAAATCGTCACTGTCGATCGGGCCGCAGTCGATCTGACCCGGCAGGCAGAGATCGAAAGGTGGATGGCAGAAGCCCGGCCCGACATGGTGTTTATCGCAGCGGCCAAGGTTGGCGGCATTGCCGCTAACGCGGCCTATCCGGCCGATTTTTTATACGACAACTTGATGATCGAGGCCAACCTGATTTCTGCCGCCCATCAAACGGGAGTGGAAAAGCTGATCTTTCTCGGCTCCTCGTGCGCCTATCCGAAATTCGCCGCTCAACCTATTTCAGAAGATGCTCTGCTCAGCGGTCTCCTTGAACCCACAAATGAACCTTATGCCGTGGCAAAAATTGCGGGCATTAAGCTGGCGCAGGCCTACCGTAAGCAATACGGCGATGCGTTCATTTCCGTGATGCCGACAAACCTCTATGGGCCCGGTGACAATTTCGATGCCTACTCAAGTCACGTGCTGCCCGGATTGATCGGCAAGGCGCATGAAGCAAAAGTTCGAGGCGCCAGAAGGCTCGTCATCTGGGGCACGGGTACGCCACGCAGAGAATTCCTGCACGTTGACGACTGTGCCGACGCCATCGTGCATCTCGCAAAGGAATATTCAGGAGACAAGCCGGTCAATATCGGCGCCGGTCAAGACATAACAATCATCGACCTGGCAAGGCTGGTCTGCGAGGTCATCGGATTCGCAGGCGCCATCGAGCACGATCTGGGAAAGCCGGACGGAACGCCGCGCAAGTTAATGAATTCAGCTTTCCTGTATTCGCTTGGGTGGCGGCCGCGTAAAGAACTAAGGGAGGGAATACGCGAAGTTTACGCATGGTTTCTCCGGAATAAGGCGCAATCACGTCCGTCCATGCAAGATCGGACCATCGCCGCGGCGATCTGATGTTGTAACGGAGAGTTCATCGCGCCGACGCGACCAGGTTCGAGGTCGCGACGCTCGTTCAATTTCTCGCCGGCTGGCAGTCGCAGGTAGAGCTATTTTTAATGTGCGGAATCGCCGGACTCTTTGATGTGCGTGGAGAACACCGTCGCACGCTTGCGGCCACCGCCTGCGCCATGACGGAAACGTTGTCGCACCGCGGTCCAGATGGAGAAGGTGTTTGGACCGATTCCGCAGCCGGCGTCGCGCTCGGCCATCGCCGCCTGGCAATCATCGATCTCTCGGCAACGGGTCATCAGCCGATGCACTCGGCCAACGAACGCTTTGTGATCACCTATAACGGCGAGATTTACAACGCCGAAGATCTGGCAATCGAGCTCGCGGCCAAGGGCGTCACCTTCCGCGGGCATTCGGATACCGAGGTCATTCTGGAAGCCTGCTCCGTGTGGGGAATCGACGGTTGTATAGAGCGCATCAATGGAATGTTCGCGTTCGCTCTATGGGATCAGAAACGACGCTCTCTCACATTGGTGCGGGACCGTTCGGGAATAAAGCCGCTATACTGGGCGCGATTTGGATCGCTGTTCCTGTTTGGCTCCGAGATCAAAGCGATTCGAGTACATCCGTCCTTTACAGGCGACCTCGATCGCGATGCGATCGCCGGTTTCATGCGACACGGATACATCGCCGCGCCGCGCAGCGTTTACCGAAACGTTTATAAGCTTGAGCCGGGACACATACTGACGATCGATTTCCGTGGCACGGTCACAAACCGCTCTTATTGGGACATCCGTGATGTCGCCAAGCCGCAGCCGGTCCGTCACGCAGTCATAGATGAACTCGAAACCCTGCTCGCGGACGCAGTGGAACGTTGCATGATTTCGGACGTCCCACTCGGGGCGTTTTTGTCCGGCGGCATCGATTCCTCGATTGTTGTTGCGCTGATGCAATCCAGAAGCAAGCGGCCGATTCGCACTTTCACGATTGGATTTTCCGATTCCGAGTTCAACGAGGCAATCCACGCGAAAGATGTTGCGGCTCACCTTGGCACAGACCATACCGAGCTCTATGTCGGCGATCGCGACCTTCTGAATATCGTTCCAAAGCTTAATTACTACTTCGATGAACCTTTCGCCGATCCTTCTCAGATACCGACGTACCTGCTGGCTGCGTTGACACGTCAGCAGGTCACCGTTGCTCTTTCCGGAGATGGCGGCGACGAACTGTTCGGAGGCTATTCGCGGTATTTTCAGGCGCAACGATTATGGAGCGTCTTCGGCCGGATTCCACGCGGTCTGCGGCTACATATGGCCAGCCTGATCGATGGAGTATCAGCCGTCACACACCGTTCTCCACTCACGCACTTGTTGCCAATACTGTCCTCGCCTGCTGCAGAGGACAAACGGCATAAACTTTCCGATTTGCTTCGCGGCGGAAACACACTGGCCTTATACCGGCAGCTTCAAAGTAACTGGCCGCGGCCTGACGAGCTTGTGATCGATGCAAAGGAGCCGCACGGATTACTCTGGGATGCCACGATCACACAGCAAGTGCCGGTTCTAGCCGATCAGTTGCGCTTGATCGATTTCCTTACGTACCTCCCGGATCATGTTTTGACCAAAGTCGATCGCGCGACAATGTCGGCGGGGCTCGAAGCGCGTGTGCCTCTCCTGGATCATCGGCTTATCGCTTTCGCATGGTCCCTGCCCTCGGGCATGCATATGCAAGCAGGCAAAGGCAAGTTGCTTTTGCGCGAGGTGCTTGCGCGCTACCTGCCACGAAAGCTGTTTGAACGGCCGAAATGGGGCTTCGTACCCCCTCTAGCAAATTGGCTTCGCGGACCACTCAGAGAATGGGCCGAGGACCTGCTCGACGAACAAAATCTCAAAGCGGAAGCAATTCTCCAACCGGATCTCGTTCGCGCGCGTTGGCGCGATCATCTGGAAAGGACGCCCAAACGACAGGAATGGTGTTCGCCGCTCTGGAATGTGCTTACGCTTCAGGCGTGGCTCGCAGGGCAGAAGAATCCGGTTCAAAAGGCAACTGTCCGTCCGCCGGCATTGGCTCTTTGATTACCGGCCTCGCACGGCCGGGGACTGGACTCGACACCTTGCGGATAACGAAGGTCCGATCGACAAATTGATCGTGAATTTTTCCGCCACTCGTCAGACTGATCACCCTTGCGAGCGCCGGCAGCGCGTGGCGGAACGGCCCCCGTCCGCGCGCCGCATAGGTGCCGACACCCAGCTCTTCGGCGATTTCCAGACCGCGACTCGCGCAATACGCGTGAAGACCGTTCGGTGAAATCACATCATCATAGAAAGCAGGGTAAGGAGCAAAGCCGGGTTTTCCCGCATCCTTGATGCCCCAAGCCTTACGGTAGTAGAGGATTGCGCACCAACGCGGCAAACACTTCGCAAGGAATGTTTGAACTCCGGTTACATCCGGTACACGAACGATAAGTAATCCGCCTGGCTTCAACCATTTCACAAAGTTGTCCAGCGCTTCCTCCGCGCCTTGTATGTGTTCGAGCACGAACGAGCAGTAGACCACATCGAAATGCGCTGCCGGCAGGACGACGGTCCGCAGGTCGCCGACGATGCCGCGATGCAGATCGCGCTTCTCGCGCTGCCGATATTGCAACGCGTGGACGTCAAGATCGACTCCCGTCACTTCGTACGAAATCCCGTCCAACTGGAAATACCACTCCCGCCCGCACCCGGCCTCGAGAATTTGCAGGACGGAATCCACACGTGCTTGCCGCCTGATTATCTTTTCGAGTAGTTCCAGCTCTGTTGGATAATCAAGTATCTTCATTGACCGTCCTGCGCAGTTTCAGATTCGCCCCTCGCGCCGTGAATCGGCGCTCACCATGCTTTTGTCTGTGCCAAGAACCCGACAATGAACGCCGTTACACGGGAGCGGTTCCCTACCCTCCGGAACGCCAAGTATTCGCTTTAGAGATGGCGGTGGATAAAAGCGCCTGCATTGCTCAGGGCGCGGCGCCCCGGTTCCAGGTGCGCGTTCCAGAGGGGCCACGCGTGGATCATGTGTGGCCAGATCTCAAGAGTAACGGGTACATTGGCAGCCCCAGCCAGAGCGGCGAAGCGAACGGAGTCATCCAACAATGTCTCGCACGACCCCACCTGAATGAGTGCAGGAGGCAAGCCTCGCAGGTCGGCGTAAATGGCGGAGATGCGCGGATCTTTTCGGTTCATTCCGGCGGGAAGGTACGCATCGGCAAGCTCCTCGAGATAAACCTTGTGAATAAGCGGATCGACTGCATCTTTAATGGCAAGCGTCGAGCCTGACATGGTCAGGTCGGTCCATGGCGAGATTAGCCAAACGCAACCTGGAAGCTCTTCTTTTGCCTCGCGCAGATGCTGAACCAGTGCGAGCGTAAGCCCTCCTCCCGCGCTGTCGCCGCCTACAGCCACATGCGCCGCGGCAATTCCGCGCTTGGACAAATAGCGCCATGCGCAAAGAGCATCGTCGAGCGCCGCAGGGAACGGATGTTCGGGCGACAATCGATAGTCGACTGCCAAAGTCTGTATGCCTGCCGCCCTGCCCGCCTCGGTGACCAGCCGGCGGTGACTGCGGATCGAGCCCGAGCAGTATCCCCCGCCGTGAAAAAACAGGAGAACGTGGGAACGATCGCTTCCTTCAACGATCGACCACTCCCCCGGCACGCCGTCGAGATCAACTGAGCTGAGCTTTACGTCATCGGCAACCGGCCAAATCGATCCGACTTCGTCCACCCGCTGCCGCCGTTCTGCCCAGCCGACCGGACGCGGCTTGGAGCTCAGTAATGCCCGTATGGCGTCAATTTCGCTGTGTTTCATGACCGATTGCATCCAACCGCGCAGTCGAGCCTATTGCATGCGTTGCAGAGATTAAATGTCAAATGCGCCGAGAGGCGTCGGTCAGAGCAGCGCTTTCAGCCGCGGTAGATCGATGTTTCCGCCGCTGACGATGCAGCAAACACGGCTGCCCGGCGTCAGATTGAGACGTCCGTCGATAAGCGCGGCAACCGATGCTGCGCCGGCGGCTTCGCTCAGCCATTTGCAGCGCGCCAAAAGAATCTTCATCGCCTCCGCTATTTCCTCGTCCGAGACAAGCGCTACGGACGCGACGTGGTCGCGCACGATCGGAAAGGTGCGCTCACCCGCAAACGGCGCGCCAAGGCCATCGGCAATCGTTTGAACCTTGTCGATCGTTACCGGCTTTCCGGCCTCCAGGCTGCGTGTCATTGCAGCAGCACCGATCGGCTCCACGCCGATAACCTTTGCGCGTGCCTTCATCGCGTTACGCGCCAGCGCCACGCCCCCGATCAAGCCGCCCCCGCCGATGCCGACGAGGATCGCGTCGAGATCGGTGACATCGGTGAGAATTTCGAGACCGATCGACGCGTGGCCCTGCATGAGATCGTCGTCATCGAATGCCGAGACAAAGACAAGATTGTCCCGCTTCTGGATTTCCATGCAACGCGCGACGGCTTCCGCAATATTTCCATGCAGGATAACGTTCGCGCCGTAGCCGCGCGTCGCCTCGGCCTTTGCCGGGCTTGCCGCTTCAGGCATGACAACCGTGACGGGTGTTTTGGTGATCAATCCGACGTAAGCCAGCCCCTGGGCGGCATTGCCGGCGGAAAATGTAATCGCGCCGCGCGCGCGTTCTTCCGGGGTCAATGTCAGCAATTTCGCCAACATACCGCGTGGTTTGAATGAGCCGGTTTTCTGGAACAGCTCGCCTTTCAGATAAACGTCGTAACCGGTGAGCCTGCTCAGGAACGCGGAGTGCACGACAGGCGTTCGATGCAAAAGCGGCGCGATCGCTTGCGCAATGGCTTCGAGTTTCGGCAAATCGGGTTCCAGGCGCGCCATAATGAAGCTTACCGTTCGCGCGGGTCGAGCGCGTCACGCAATCCGTCGCCGACGAGGTTGAACGATAGCACGCTCAGAAAAATCGCGAGCCCTGGCCACACCGCCATCCAGGGCGCGCTGGTGAGGAAGCGCTGCGCTGCATTCAGCATCGATCCCCAGGACGGGTACGGCGGTTGCTGGCCGAGACCGAGATAAGAGAGCGCGGCCTCCGCAATGATGGCGGCCGCTATCGAAAGCGTCGCCTGCACGAGCAACGCCGGAAGAATATTCGGCAATATGTGCACGATTGCGATGCGCCAGCGTGGATTGCCGACGGCGCGCGCCGCTTCGATGTATTCCTCGACCTTGACCGACATTACCTGCCCGCGCGTCAGGCGAATGAAGATGGGCGTTGTCGTGATGCCGATGGCGATCATCGCGTTGCCGAGGCTTGGTCCCAGAAAAGCTGCGAGCGCGATGGCCAAAATAATGAAGGGACATGCAAGCATTGCGTCGGTTATGCGCGAGAGCAAAGCATCGATGAAGCCGCCACGATAACCTGCGAGAAGCCCGAGCGGAACGCCAACCGACAGGGCGATGCCGACAGAGATCACGCCCGCAAACAGAGAGGCGCGCGAGCCGTAAATGACGCGTGAAAACACGTCGCGGCCGACGTCATCGGTGCCGAAGATGTGCGCCCATGACGGCGCCCTCCGCACAGCCGACCAACTTTGCCGGATCGGATCGTAAGGGACGATGAGCGGCGCCAGCAACGCAACGACGATGAACAGCGCGATGACGAAAAGGCCAAAAATCGCGGCCTTGCGCCGCATCAGGCGGCGCCAGGCACGTGCCGTGGGGCTTTCGACGGCAGCTTCAACGGCAAGAGGGACGTCTAACGCGGTGTCGGTCACAGCGTGGCTCGCAGGCGTGGATTGACAAGGTGATAGGCAACGTCCGCCAGCAGGTTGAGAATAATAAAAATCGTTGCCGTGACGAGCACGACGCCTTGCACAACCGCATAGTCGCGGTTGAAAACGGAATCGACGATTAGCTTGCCGAAGCCTGGAATCGTAAAAATCTGCTCAGTCAGCACGGCGCCGGACAGCAATGTACCAAACTCAAGCGCGCCAAGCGTAATGACCGGCGTAAGCGCATTGCGCAATGCATGTTTGATGATGATACGGCGCTCAAGAAGGCCTTTGGCTCGGGCGGTCCGCACGTAATCGCTCTCCAATACTTGCAGCATCGCGCTGCGCGTATGCCGCATCAGGATCGCGGCAATAGCATTGCCCAGCACGAAAGCCGGCATAATTGTGGATGCAAGACTCGCCTGCCAATTTTCGCGCAACGGCACGTAGCCGGAGGTTGGCAGCCACCCGAGCTGCACGGAAAACAAGAAGATAAGCATGATGCCGAGCCAGAAGTTCGGCGTGGAAATACCCCACAGTGCGAACACGTTTGCGGCGTAGTCCCAAACAGTATTTTTCTTCACCGCCGAGATCACGCCCGCTGAAATTCCGATTGTCAGCGCGATAACAATGGCCATCGCAGCAAGCTGCATGGTGACCGGCAGCTTTTGGAGAATGAGCGGAAGCACCGCCTCCTTGTTGCGCATCGATTCGCCGAGATCGCCGGAGACGACGCCCTTCACCCAATAAACGTATTGGACAACGATCGGCTGATCGAGATGATACTGCTTGCGTATCTGTTCGATGGCGACCGGATCCTGCTCCTCACCGGCCATCACCGTGGCAGGGTCACCCGGCATGAGATGCTGCAGCGAGAAAATCAGCACCGACACGAAAAACAGTGTCGGGATGAGCTGCAGCAGCCGCTTGCCGATGTACTTCAGCATCGGTGAGATGGGTCGTTGTTCTTACTTCAGCTTAAGCCCGATCACCCGCACAAGGCCGTCCGGCATCTGCTTGTAGCCCGTAAGCCGCGCGGTATGCGCGATCAGGATACGTCTATGATAGAGATAAAGGATCGGGTGATCCGTCAGCAGCTTCTGCGTGACCTTTTCATAGATCGCCATGCGCGCTTTCGGATCGGACGGGATGCGGGACTCATCCAGCAGCTTGTCGACATCCGGGTTGCAGTAGCCGGTGTAGTTAAGCGGTGCTTTGCACTTGTGGAATGAGTAAAGATTGCCGTCCGGATCGGTGCGTCCGCTCCACGCCAGCAGATATGCTTGATATTCGCCGGCTTCGGCTTTCTTCAGAGAGGTCGCGAATTCCGTCACCCGGATCTTCATGTCGATGCCGACTTCTGCCGCCATCGCCTGAATGACCTCTGCGACAGCCTGCGTCTCGGCGCCGCTCGGCACCATGAAGTCGACGGGAACGCGGCCGGTGATGCCGGCTTCCTTCATCAGCGCCTTCGCCTTGGCGACGTTTCGTTCCGGCACCGGGAATTTCTTCTGGTAATACGGATGCTGCGGGCTGACCCACTGGTCGCCGGGCACGAACTCGCCGTTGAACACGACCTGCGTCAGCGCCTTGCGATCGATCGCGAGATTGAGCGCCTCGCGCACTTTGGCGGATCGGCCGAGCGGCCCTTTGGACTCCTCCCCCTTACCCACATTGATGTCCATGCCCTGGTAACCGAGCTCGAGCGCGGTCGCGAGGCGAAGGTTTTTGTCCGCCCGCACCGCCTTGATGTCGGTCGCCAGCACGCGTTCGATCAGGTCGAGGCCGCCGGATTTCAGATTGGCAAGGCGGACCGTGGCATCGACGATCGGCAGGTAGATGATTTTGTCGATGAAAACGTTCTTGGCGTTCCAGTAGCCGGCATATTTCTCGACCACGATGCGGTCTTGCGGAACACGTTCGACAAACTTGTAGGGACCGGCGCACACCGGATGCAAGCCGAACTTGTCACCTTCCGCCTTCGCCGCCTTCGGCGACACCATCATTCCGGAGCGATCGGTAAGCTGCGCGATCAACGGCGCGTAAGGATGCTTCAGGACAATCTTGATCGTGAGTGGGTCGACAACATCGACGTGATCGACGGCAGCGAGCTCCGGCTTGCGAAACGAGCCGGTCATCGTCATGTGCCGCTCGAGCGAGAATTTGGCGGCAGCGGCATCGAACTTTTCGTCGTCCTGGAACGTCACGTTCGGGCGCAATTTTATTGTGACGGTTTTCCCATCGGAGGAAGTTTCATGCGACAGAGCAAGCTGCGGCACGACATTGAGATGTTCGTCGATATCGAAGAGCTTGTCGCAGATCGATGCGAAAACGATCCGTCCGACGTACGTACGCGCCAGCGTCGGATCAAGAATATCCGGGTCCTCAGCAAGGCCGATACGCAGCGTGCTCTCAGCCTGCGCGGCAGTCGCGGCAAGCGCCAGCAGCGCAGCCGAGATGGCGATCTTGACCATTTTCATATGGAATCCCCCCCTTTTGTGTGGCCGCTAGCTATTCGGCCGCCAGTTTGGGCCTAGCTTATCAACACCGGCCGCGGCCCGCCTATCCGAATTACGCCTGAAAGCCGTCATCAAATATTCCAGGGGCACGGAAACCTGCGGCCCACCGACCGGCTCGGGGGGCGGGAGGTCGCCGATGCGATGGCAAGCCGCGGCGCGATCATTCGCGGCAAATTCGAGCGCCGGCGGCTCTGTACGGCAGCGCTCTATCACGAAGGGGCAACGGGTATGGAACCGGCAACCCGCGGGTGGTGCAATGGGGCTTGGCAGCTCGCCTTGCAGGATGATGCGTTCGCGCCGCGCCTGCGGGTTCGGTACCGGGATGGCGGACAACAATGCACGGCTATAAGGATGGCATGGTGATGAGAACAGGTCGCGTGCCGGCGCAAGCTCGACGATCTGGCCGAGATTCATGACTGCGACCTTGTTGGCAATGTGCTTCACCACCGCGAGGTCGTGTGAGATGAAAATATAAGTAAGCCCAAAACGGCGCTGCAGGTCACGCAGCAGATTGAGCACTTGCGAGCGGATGGACACATCAAGCGCGGATACCGGCTCATCGCAAATGATAAGCTTCGGCTCGACGGCAAGCGCACGTGCGATCGCGATACGCTGCCGCTGACCGCCGGAAAACTCATGCGGATATCGTTGCGCCGCCGCTGACGACAGTCCAACAAGCCGTAAAAGCCCGTCGACGCGCTGCCTGCGCCTCGACGAAGGCACCACGTCATGCAGGAACAGCGGCTCAAGCAAAATTTGCTCGACGGTCATGCGCGGATTGAGCGACGCATAAGGATCCTGAAAGATAAGCTGCGCATTGCGCCGGAACGTGCGCAACTTGTTTTCGTCGAGTGCGGTGATGTCCCTTCCGTCGAAGAGAATTCGACCGCGTTGCGGCTCAATAAGGCGAAGTATCAAGCGGCCGAGTGTCGACTTGCCACAACCTGATTCCCCAACGAGCCCGAACGTATCGCCGGCATCGATCGAGAAGCTGACGCCGTCGACCGCCTTCACCGCTGCTGTCGGACGGCCAAACAGCGTCCGCTGCACGACGAAGTGCCGCGCCAGATCTTCAACCTGCAGCAACGGATTCATAGAACACTCTTTTCAAGCGGTGCGTGAAAGCAGCGCGACCATCGGTCCGCGTCCAACCGAACGATCGGTGGCCGCTGGTTTTGGCACCGGTCATCGGCGAACGGACAACGTGGCGCGAAGCGGCACCCGGCGGGCAGTACCGACATTTCAGGAACCATCCCACTGATGGTCGCAAGTTGATCGGTTTGCTGATCAAGTCGCGGGATCGAACCGAGCAGACCTACCGTGTAAGGATGCTCGGGCCGCTCGAACAATGCCGCAGCCGGGGCGCGCTCGACAATCTCGCCCGCATACATGACCGCGACATCGTCGCAAATCTCACCGATCACGCCGAGATCGTGCGAGATAAGAATGATTGCTGCGCCCGTTTCGGCTTTCAGGTCGCGCATAAGATCGAGGATCTGCGCCTGAATGGTCACGTCAAGGGCTGTCGTCGGTTCGTCCGCGATGAGCAGTTGAGGATCGCAAGCCAGTGCGATGGCAATCATCACACGCTGCCGCATCCCGCCCGACAGATTATGCGGATATTCGTCGAGCCGCGTTTCCGGCGATGGAATCCTTACGCGCTTCAGGAGATCGATGGTCTTCAGTCGCGCGTTTTCCGGCGAAAGCCCGCGGTGGCGGATGAGAACCTCGCCAATCTGGTCGCCGATGGTAAGACTCGGGTTGAGCGACGTCATCGGCTCCTGAAAGATCATGGCCAGCCGGTTGCCGCGCAGATCGCGCATGTCGCGATCGGAGATGTCGAGCAAGTCGCGGCCGTCAAACAGTACCGATCCACCGAACTCGGCATTGTCGGCCAATAGGCCCATGACCGCGAGCGCCGTCACGCTCTTGCCGGACCCCGACTCACCGACGATACCCAATGTTGCCCCCGGTCTCACGCTTAAATCGACCCGATCGACTGCATGGGTCTTGCGTCCGCGATCGCCGTGAAAGGTGACTTTCAGGCCCGATATTTCAATGAGCGGCGTTTCGTTCATGATTTTTCCTGCGCCGCCAGGGCTTCTTGTATGCCGGACTCGATAACAGCGCGGTCGGTGGTGCCTGCGGGATGCACGCGATTCGGCAAGAACTTCATGAAATGCACGAACCGTTCCCGGCTTACCTTTTCCAAACGCTCGATTTCGGCCAACGGATCGGTGTGGTCGTCAACGCGCAGATCGAGGTCGGGCCAATCTTCCTCGCCTTGAATGCGAAGCGCGGCCGATTGCCTGCCGCGCTTGTCGCCACCGGCAGTCTCGCCTGCTTTCAATGCCACGATCAACCGCTGCGCGAATGGCATCTTCGCGTTGCTGAGGAACGTTTTGGCAGTAGCTTTGATAACGTTCTCGTTAGCGAGCATATTACCGGCAACGGAAAGATTCGGCTCCGCAATTGCGCCGCACCAATCGGTGCAGGCCTTTCCGGTGTGCACGGCGACGTGCCCGCCCGCATCCATTACATGAACTTGCCGATGCGCTTGCCCTTCGTCGGAAGCAATCAATCTCGCCACGACGTCAGCGGCAGGAATGCCATCGCGCAACAACCTCAAGCCATTCACGCCAAAAAAGGGATTGATCAAAGCCTGCGTCGCGACGGCACCGACCGCGGCCTCGGTATGGGGCACTAATGTACCGACGGCAAAAAAACGCGTCGCTACCGCTATTCCAAATTTTCCAGTTTGCGTATCGCGTGCAATGATCGACCAGGTCATCGGACCAACTCTGTGGGTACCAAGCTGCCACGCCGACGCTCGTGGATTAGTTGCCCATTCGTCGGCAATACGCGGCAAATGTTGCAGGAAGATCGATGTGCACGCAACTTTCTCGAATCAGAGGATTCGCGAGGCGTACGATGGCTGAAATCAGGGCAGCCATTGCAAGGGCTTTAGCGCGAAATTGTTGCGCAGCCCTTGGGGGATTTTACTTTCGCATAAAGAGCAAAGGCAATTTGATACCCGAGATACGTCCGACGGGGATATCGACTACCGCAGCGTTCACATGAGAGATGGCTAATGGACAGGACAATTGAACTCGGCCTCGATACTTTTGGCGACATTACCGATGGGCCGAATGGTAAGTCCCTGCATGCCGCCCAGGTCATTCGCAACCTCGTTGAGGAAGCGGTGCTTGCCGACGAGGTCGGCGTCGACTTTATCGGAGTCGGCGAGCATCATCGCGCCGATTTTGCCATTGCCGCACCGGAAGTCGTGCTGGCGGGCATCGCGACACGGACAAAACGAATCCGTCTTGGATCGGCGGTGACGGTGCTGTCATCTGACGATCCCATCAGGGTGTTCCAGCGCTTTTCAACGGTTGACGCGCTCTCGAATGGACGCGCCGAGGTCATTCTGGGGCGCGGATCGTTTGTCGAGTCGTTTCCATTGTTCGGCTTCGAGCTCGATCAGTACGATCGGCTGTTCGACGAGAAGCTCGATCTGTTTGCCGCGGTGCTCACGCAACGGCCGGTCACCTGGCAGGGAACGATCCGACCGCCACTCGATAATCAGAACGTCTATCCGAAGACGGAATCCGGCCGGCTCACGACCTGGATCGGCGTCGGGGGGACGCCGCAGTCGGTCATGCGCGCAGCGCACTATAGCATGCCGATGATGCTGGCGATCATTGGAGGCGACCCAAGACGTTTTACCCCTTTTGCCGATCTATACCGGCGCGCGCTCAAAGACATGGGCAAGGAGGAGCTTCCAGTCGGCGTGCATTCGCACGGTTTCGTCGGTGAGACCGACGAGCAGGCGAAGAACGACCTGTTCGAAGACTACAAACGCATGCGCGACAAGATCGGCGCCGAACGCGGCTGGCCGCCAATGACCCACGTCGACTTTGAGCGCGAGATCGAGCACGGCTCACTTTATGTCGGGTCGCCGGAAACAGTCGCGCGCAAGATCGTGTCGACGGTGAAGACGCTCGGGGTCAGCCGCTTCGACATGAAATACAGCGCCGGTCCCCTTTCGCATGAGAAGATGATGCAATGTATCGATCTCTATGGGCGCAAAGTCATCCCGCTGGTACGAAAGATGTTAGCGTAAGCCTCTCAAAATAAACGTGGCTGGCGAGCAGTGCGGTTCGCATCAGGTTCCAGCGAAAATCCCCGCAAACAGGAAATTTTCAGGAAAACAATCTAAAAGTTCCCGCCAAGCCACCGTCGGTCTATGCAGTCAGCTTAAACAGAGTCGTTGTTTCCATGTCATCGCCAAACCAGGCAGCGATGACCGCTTCGCGCTTGCTGATGTATTTGGTCTCGCCGTTTTCCAGCACCATCGGCATGTCGTGCCCCGGCACGACGATCGTACCCGGCCGTTCGCGCCAGAGGCTCCAGATCATTTCGATGGATGCCTTGCTGACAGCCGCGTCGTAAGTCATGTCGGTCGAGCGCGAGACAAGCTCCGCGCGATTTTTCGCGGCATCTCCGGTGAAGATCACGGTGCGCTCGGTCGCACGCAGCACATAAAGAAGATGTCCGGGCGTGTGACCTGGCGCGAGATGCGCGATGATGCCCGGGAAGACCTCCTCACCTTCCCGCGCCTGGTGCACCATCTTCCAGTCTCTCAATTCGCGCACGTATAGCTCCGGCACCGGCGTCTCGCCCCACGGCACCTGCAACGACCAGGCGAGCTCATCCGCGCCGATTACGATGCGGGCGTTAGGGAACATGGTCCAGTTCACGGAATGATCGTGGTGCGAGTGCGTGAGCAGCAGATCGGTGATGTCGGCCGGCTTCAATCCGCGCTCCGAAAATCTTTGAGCAACATCGTGCGCATGCTGAATCCGCCGGTATCGATGAGCGCGATGCGGCCGTGCGCGCGCAACAGCACGACCGAGCTCCAGCCGAGGCCGCCGTGGCACACCGACTTGCCCGGATAACCCTGAACGACGATGTCGATGTCGTAGTCGCCGATCTTCATGCGCGTTCCTTTACGCTAGCGGTTTGTCCGAAACCGCTAGCGGCGGCAGACCCGCTTTGGCGGCTTCATTCTGGAGGCCGGCCAGTTCCTTGGGGCCGTAAGGAATGCCGATGCGGCGGTATTTTTCTTCGAAGCGGCGCTCGCGCTCACCGGGCATAACGACCTCGCTGAAGCCTTCCGCGCGCGGGCAGTCGTGCACGCGTTGCGCGAGCACGTCCATCCGCCGCAAATACTCCTCGCCAGAGACGAAGAGATCCGGCTTCATGGCCAAGAAGAAATGACCGACGTTTTGCGGGCGATCGTAGTCGACGAACTGGTTGCGGACCTCGCCGGCAAATTCCGCGCCGGAAATCACCCCGCCGAGCACGTCCATCAGCATCGAAATGCCCGAACCTTTCGGACCGCCGATCGGCTGCACGACGCCGCCATCGAGCGCAACATTCGGATCGGTCGTTGCGCGCCCGTCCTTGTCCAGCGCATAGCCAAGCGGAATTGTTTCGCCGCGCCGCGCCGCGCGTCTGATCTTGCCGCGCGCGGCGACCGCCGGCGACATATCGAGATCGAACGGCTGCTCCTTCCCCGCCGGTGCACCGGCCGCGAACGGATTGGTCCCGATGATTGCCTTGCGCCCGCCCCAGGGCGGCATCGCCGGCGACGCATTGCTGAAGACGAGTGCAATCATCCCGGCATCCATCGCCTGTAGCACATAGTTCGCCGCCATGCCGAAATGCGTGCTGCGACGGGCGCTGACAACGCCGACGCCGAACTCGCGAGCGATACCGACGGCCGCAGCCATCGCCTTGGTGGCAATGACGAATCCGAAGCCGTTATCGCCGTCGAGCGCGCCCACAACCGGCGTGATCCGCTCGACATTCAATCTCGGGTTCGGATTGATGAGGCCGCGCCGCACGCGATCAAGATAATGCGGCAGATATTGCAAGCCGTGCGTATCCACGCCGCGCAAGTCGGCACGCACCAGGCATCCCGCGACCAGCGCCGCGTCGGCTTCCGGCAATCCATGCGCCGTGAGCAGCCGGCGGCCGAAAGTCTCGGCAGCCTCCACACTCGCATAAGACGGCCCCCTCGCCGTTTCGGCCGCGGCCGGTTCAGACGCAACTGTCATGACGACGAACTCAACTCCCTTTCAGGTTTTGCGCTTCCGGAAAGAACATGTCCTTCCAGCTCGCAGGCTTTTTCCTGATACGTTTGACCTTGTACATGAAGTCGACGAACTTCATCACGTTCACCGGAGTCGTCGTGTAATCGACGTCCGGATCGGCCACCATCTTTTCCAATGCATCGACGGAGTTCTTGTCGTGCGCGGCGGTGAGATAAAGCTGCGCGGCTTCGCGCGGATGCGCCTTGATAAAGGCGTTGGCTTCGTTGAACGCGGCGATAACGACACCGCACATCTTCGGATTGGCGTCGTGGAATTTCTTGGTGGCGACCAGCGTCCCGTTCGTGTGCTTGCCACCGACGACATCGTAGGATTTCAGCACCTGATGGATGCCCGGCGTCGCGAGCTCGTAATAGTAAAAAGGCGAGCTCGCAAAATGCGAGTTGATCTCGGACTTCCCAGACATCAACGCCGCCGCTGCGTCCGCATGCGAGCGCGTGATGGTGATCGAGTCGAGCTTGTCATAATGATCGAAGCCCCAGATCTTGGCGGCCTCCATTTCGAGCGCGAGTGCGTGGCCGGTAAGCTTCACCGCGGGAAGCGCGATTTTGTCCTTGTCGGTGAAATCCTTGATTGTCTTCACGTTCGGGTTTCGCGTCACCAGCACGTAAGGCATCGACTGCATGGCGATGAGCGCTCGGATTTCCTGCGGCGTACCGACGGTCTTGTCCCAAATGGTCGCGAGCGTCGGGACGCCCGGCCCGATGAAGTCGACCTGCCCGGCGAGCAGAGCATCAAGTTGCGCGGCAGGTCCGGCGTGCTGCATCCATACCGTCTTGACCTCGCCCAATCCTGCGGCCGCAGCATTCTTCTCGATCAGCTTTTGCGCCTCGATGACGATCATCGGCAGGTAGGGCAAGCCGTATTGCTTCGAGAGGCGCACCTCCTTCACTTCCGCATGGGCTCCACTGCTCATGCACCCGATTGTGATTGCGCATAAGGCCGCTGCGGCTATTTTTCTCCACATGGCTTTTCCTCCGTGTTTTTTATCGATGTTCTGTCTTCTCTCGAGAACTGATAAAGCCGTGCCGGATTATCGACGAGGATCCTCTGCAACTCGGTCCGGTTGGCGGTCCAGCTTGCCAGCCGGTTGAGAGCTTCGCCGTCGTCTTCGGCGCGAAACGGCTCGATGACCGCCGGATTGCGCGGCATTCCGCTGCGCGCCGCACCCGGATGCGGCCAGTCGGTGCCCCAAAGAATACGATCCGGATTGGCCGCGATCATCGCCTTCGCAATCGGCGCGGCATCCGGATAATGCGGTGCTTGCGAGATGCGGTACGGCGCGGAAATTTTTACGTAGACCTTGCCGCTGCGGAGCAGGTCGAGAAATTTTGGCAGCCCAGGTTGTGAGGTACCGAGCGCTGCTTTGGGGCGCCCGAAGTGATCCACCACAAGCGCGACCGGAAGCTTGAGGATCGTATCGTGCAGCGCCGTAAGGATTGAGATATTGGTGTAGGTCTGCACGTGCCAGCCGAGAGGCGCAACGCGCTCCGCTGCCCAAACGAGCTTTTGCCGCACGATATCGGGGCTGCTTTCACCGTAGGACTCGAGATTGACCCGGACGCCGCGCACGCCTGCGTCGTGCAGATCGGCAAGCATCGCATCCGAGAATGTTTCGTCGATCACGGCCACACCGCGCGCCCGCTTTCCGAACCACCGCAGCGCATCGACCGTGCAGGCATTGTTTGTGCCGTAACAGCTCGGATGCACCACGACGACACGGTCGACCCGGAGCGCGCGGTGAAGCGTGGAGAGATCGGCAATCGATGCCGGACCCGGCGTGTAGAGCCGGTCCTTTGCAAATGGGAATATCTCCACTGGACCGAAGACGTGCGTATGACAGTCGCAGGCGTCGGGCGGGACATCGAACGAGGGCGCCGTGTGCCGGACGCCGAGAATGGCTTGGCTGGCTCTTTCAGTGATCTTCACAGCGGAATCTCGTGCACCTGCTTCGCCTTTTCTGTTGCGGCGGCGAGCAGAAATTGAATGTCGGTGCCGGTCGAGACGAGCCGCGCGCCCATGGCCACGAATTCGGCGGCAAGCTTCGGGCGCGTCGAGAGGCCGCCGACACCGACATGCTTGCCGTGCTTGCGGCAGGCGGCGATGGTGCGCGCATAGGCGTCACGCACGCGCGGATGCTCGTATTGCCCCGGCAAACCAAGGCTGTTGAGCATGTCATTGACGCCGATCAGCACCATGTCGATGCCGTCGATCGCAGCGATTTCCTCGGCCTTCTCAACCGCATCGGCGGATTCGAACTGCACGATCACCATCGTCGCGTCGTTGAGCGCGGCGTAGGCCTCTTCCGCCGGAAACGAACGGTAATGCAGATGCGGCAAGGCCCCAGCCGCGCCGCGTTCGCCGAGCGGCGGAAATTTCGCGGCCTTCACCACCGCGCGTGCTTCCCCGGCGGAGCCGATGTGCGGTGCAATCACGCCCAGCGCGCCGCCGTCGAGCACGCGCGAGATGTATTCAGGCGTGTTGCTTGGCACGCGCACGAACGGCGCAATGCCGACGCTGAGCGCCGCGAGGCAAATCTGGCCGGTGGTATCGAGCGAAAAGCTGGAGTGCTCGACATCGATATAGATCATGTCGAAGCCCGCGGCCTTCGCCAGGCGCGCGATTTCAATCCCACGCACCAGCCGTATCGTCATCGACGCGACGACTTCATTGCGCGCGAGCTTTTCCTTGACGCCATTTCGCGCAATGTCGCTGGCCTTCACTCGCCCCTCCTATTTCCGGTCCGGCAGCTCGATCGCGAGCATCACGTTACTGAGGCTCTTGCCGTGAATGTCCTGCGCCAGCGAAATGGTGACACCGCCGCCGAGTGCGTTCCCGATCACGAAATTGAACGCCTTGAGATTGCGCAGCGGATAGCGCTTCACCGGCCCCTTCGCGATGTGCTTGAAGGCTTCGACGACGCGCTCGGGCGTGAGTTCGCGCTCGATGAAACCCCAGTCCCTCGCGTCGTAGCAGATCACCGAGATATTCGACGTGTTGCCTTTGTCGCCGGCGCGCGCGTGCGCGAGGTCATAGACGCGAATGCTCATAACGATCCCTCAACCACGACCTGCGGATTGACCAGATTTTTCGGCAGCAGCACGGATTTGACCGCCAGCACGTCGCGCACCCGCGGCTCACACGCGCCGCCGGCGCCGCCGGGGCCATGCATGTGCATCGCGCGTGTTTCGAATCCGATCGCATGCGCCGCCTTGCGGTCGTGCGTGCGGCCGGCAAGCCGCAGCCTGACTTCGTAAGGTTCGGGCCGCGAATCCGGCTCGCCGTGCAGGCTCGACACGCCGATCAGATCGACGCGGAAATCGTCGTATTTGAAGCCTTGCAGCCGCAGCCGTTCCTGCACGATTTCGGCCGCCCATTTTGCGCGCGCCACCGCATCGATGCCGCCGTAAGACACCTCGCCTTCTCCGATATAGCCGTCGGCATAGCCGACGCTGACTTTATAGGTGTCGGTGCGCGGCCTCGCGCGTGCGCCTTCGATCCGTACGCGGTCGGCCGCCCCCTGCGTCAGCGTGATGTTGGTAATGTCGAGTGTGCAGTCCGGCGTGAAATAAGCGGTGGGATCGTGGATTTCGTAGATCAATTGCTCGGTGCATGTCATCACGTCGAGCCGCCCACCGGTGTCCGGTGTCTTGCCGATCACAATGGAGCCATCCTCGCGGACGTCGGCAAACGGATAGCCGTTGCGCGCCAGATCGGGCACATCCTTCCTGCCGGGCCAGCCGAAGCATCCACCGGTTACCGAGGCGGTGCATTCGAGCAGATGGCCGGCCGCCGTGCCTTGCGCGATCTTCGGCAAATCGTCGTAGGCCCAGTCGAACTCGTGCATCATCGGCGCGAGAAACAGCGAAGGATCGGCGACACGGCCGGACAGCACGATGGGTACGCCGCTATTGAGCGCCTCGCAAAGCACGTCCGCGCCAAGGTAGGCGTTGGCGGAGATCATCGACGGCAAAACCGACTCCAGCGGCTCGCCGTTTTCCATCAGCTTGAGATCGGGCCGATGCTTGACGATGCTCGACACGTCGTCGCCGAGAACGACCGCCACCGGAACATCTCCGAGTCCGAGATCGGTCGCCTCCTTGCGCGCAGCACGCGCACCGCCGATCGGATTCGCCGCGCCCATGTTGCTGACGATGCGTATGCGGTTACGCATACAGGCCGGCAACACCATGCGCAGGCGCGCGTGCAGCGAGGGCGAATAGCCGGCATCGGGATTTTTACTGCGCGAAAGATTTTCGCGAGACACCGTGCGCTCGGCCAGGCATTCGAAGACGAGATAATCGATCTCGCCGCGCTCGGCCAACTCCAGAGCCGGTACCATGCGGTCATCGGACGTTCCCGCACCGGCGCCGATCCGCACCACTCCATTCGCCTTCATTGCCGAGGTTACCTCACCCGCGCTTATAGTCTTTTCGCGAAGCATGGCCGCGGCTTGGTGCCTGCGTCCAATCAGCAGCTTGGCATCGTCCATAAGCTCTGCTTATGTCCTTTTGGGCATTCAGCATTCATTCGCGGTGACGATGAACCTGCGCCATATGGAAGTCTTTCACGCGATCATGCGGACCGGTTCAGTCACCGGCGCCGCGCGCGCGCTCAATGTCACCCAGCCCGCCGTAAGCGCCGTGCTCAAGCACTGCGAAAGCCAGCTCAAGATGAAGCTGTTCGCCCGCGTGTCGGGACGGTTGCAGCCGACTGCCGAAGCGCTCGCGATCTTTCCGGAGATAGCTGCGATCTTCGGTCGGGTCGACGCCGTTAATCTGCTGACACAGGACCTGGTCGGCGGCAGGCTCGGCACCTTGTCGATCGCCGCCGCCTTTCCGATTGCCAACGGTTACCTGGCGAAGGCCGTCGCCACTTTCATCGCGGAGCGGCCGAACGTGCGCGTGGCGCTGCAATCGTTGACCTCGCCGCAGGTATTGGATCGCGTCGTGCATCGCGAAGTCGAGATCGGCGTTGCCTACGAGCCTGTGGTAAGTCCGGAAGTGAGAACCAAAGTCTTGATGCGGGCGCATATCGCTTGCGTCATGAAAGCCGATCATCCCTTGGCCCGCCGCAAAGAAGTCGCGGTACGCGATCTCAAGCACTACTCGATCGTCACCTATCTCCCGCAAGCACTATTCCGCCGCTACGTCGATCAAGCGTTGAGCGCTGCCGGCATCGTTCCGCACATTTCGGCGCAGGTGAGCCTGTCGCTGACCGGCATCATGCTGGCGCGTTACGGCGCCGGCGTCGCACTGGTCGAACCGTTCCTGGTAGCTTCGATGGGCTTGCCGGGACTGGTTGCGCGGCCGCTCAAACCGCGCATCGATGTGGAAACGCTACTGATCCAGCCGCGCTCGGCCCCACCCTCAAAGGTGATGACGGAATTTATCGCGCATTTGCACCGGGTCGCGGCGGCGGAGCGAAGCCAATAGACAGGCTTATGGAAACCGTCCAAATTATTATTGGACAGAACGACAACGGACGCCAAGTCTCGGACAAAAAACAGAAAACACGAAGGTGGGAGGCATAAGTTGATGGCGAGGAGCGCGACACTCGCATCGAGCCCTGCCCTTTCAGGCGCAGGACAAGCCGGAAAAGGAATCTCGGAGGCGGCCTCGCGCACCGACGCGAAATCCGCCACCGGACAGTTGCTGCTCGACGTGCGCGGCGTGACGCTCCAATACAAGACGCAACAGCATCTCATTACTGCAACTTATCGCGTCGGCTTCAAGGTTTTGCAGGGCGATCGCTTTGTCGTGCTGGGTCCTTCCGGCTGTGGCAAGTCGACCATTCTGAAAGCGGTCGGCGGTTATCTTCAGCCGACCGAGGGCGAAATCCGGCTGAAGGGCGAAGCGATCCGCAAGCCCGGCCCGGACCGCATCATGGTCTTCCAGGAATTCGATCAATTGCTGCCGTGGAAGACCGTCCTCGAGAACGTTACGTTTCCGCTCAAGACCACAGGTAAGCTGCAAGGCAAAGCCGCGCACGATCGGGCGATGCACTATATCGAGAAGGTCAATCTCGCCAGCTTCGCCAACAGCTATCCGCACACGCTTTCCGGCGGCATGAAACAGCGTGTCGCAATCGCCCGCGGTATGGCGATGGAGCCCGACATCCTGCTCATGGACGAACCGTTTGCTGCACTCGATGCGCTCACGCGCACGCGCATGCAGGACGAATTGCTTGCGCTCTGGGACGAAACGAATTTCACCGTCCTGTTCGTCACGCATTCAATCCCGGAAGCGATCAAGGTCGGCAGCCGCATCCTGCTTCTGTCCCCGCATCCGGGACAGGTGAAAGCCGAAATCAATAGCGCGCCGCGCGGCCAGGAAGGTTCTGACGAAGCTGCCGCGCTTGGGCGCGAAATTCACCAGATGCTGTTCGCCGATCAGGTCGAGGAGACGCCGAATGCTCAAAACCATTGAGCGGCCGAACATCTATTGCGAGACGCTTGGCGCCGATCAATTCGGCATCGTCGAAAAGCCGCTGACGCTTGTCGAAAAGATTTACAATCAAAGCTGGCTGCGCAAAGTTTTCATCCTCGTCGTGCTGGCTTTGGCGTGGGAGCTATATGCCCGCTGGCTGAACAATCCGCTGCTGGTGCCGACACTGAGCGAAACGGTTCGGGCGATGGCCCTGGATGTCGGCAACGGCACCATCCCGGCTCGCGCGCTAAGCTCGATCCAGGTACTGCTAATCGGATATGCGACCGGCACGATTCTGGCGGGCTTGCTGACGATATTCGCGATCAGCACGCGGATCGGAACGGATTTCCTCGAAACGGTTACTGCTATGTTCAATCCGTTGCCGGCGATCGCCTTGCTGCCGCTGGCGCTCATCTGGTTTGGCCTTGGCATCGGAAGTCTGGTCTTTGTGCTCGTTCATTCGGTTATGTGGGCTGTTGCGCTCAACATGCTCGCCGGCTTTCGCGGCGTTTCGGCAACAGCGCGGATGGTCGGCCGCAATTACAATCTCAATGGGCTGCGTTTCGTCGCGAAGATTCTGATCCCCGCGGCCTTCCCGAGCATTCTTGCAGGCCTGAAGATCGGATGGGCATTTGCATGGCGAACGCTCATCGCCGCCGAACTGGTTTTTGGCGTCTCATCCGGCCAGGGCGGCCTCGGCTGGTACATCTTCGAGAGCAAGAATCAACTGGACATCCCGAATGTCTTCGCCGGATTGCTGACCATCATCGTCATCGGCCTGGCGATCGAAAACATCGTGTTTCGTTTTATCGAAACCAGAACGATTCAACGCTGGGGCATGCAGGCCTGATTGGTGGCACCCTGGCGCCAGAACAACGGGAGGAGGATTACGATGCGCAGACGAGATTTTTGCAAAGCACTGGCCGCGGCTCCAGCTGTCCTGGCGATGCCCGCACTGAGGCGCTCTGCATTCGCCGATGAAGTTTCGAGTGTGGTGCTGGTCAGCCAGTACGGCCTTCCCTACCTGCCGTTGATGGTCATGAACGAGCTCAATCTCGTTCAAAAGCACGCGCAGAAGGCAGGCATCGCCTCGTTGACGCCGACTTATAAGCGGCTGGGCGGCACCCAGTCGTTGATCGACGCCTTGCTGAGCGGCCAAATGAACTTCGGCGTAACCGGTGTGCCGGGACTGGCGACGCTCTGGGCGAAAACGGCGGGCACCGCGAACGAGGTGCGCGCGCTCTCGGCCGTGCAGTCGATGCCCTACGTGCTCGTCACCAACCGCGCCGGAATCAAGAGCGTCAAAGACTTCAACGAGCACGACAAGATTGCCGTGCCTGCCGTGAAAGTTTCAAGCCAGGCGATTTGCCTGGAAATGGCTGCCGCCAAGGCATGGGGGCAAGAAAACTACGCCAAGCTCGATTCCCTGACGATCACACGCTCGCATCCCGATGCCGCTGCGGCCGTGATGTCGAAAGCGAACGAGGTCAACAGCCACTACGCCGTTGCACCGTTCTATTACTATGAGCTGGCGACCGCCGGCGTGCACAAGGTGCTGAGCTCTTACGACACGCTCGGCGGACCGACCACCAATGGCGTCATGATCATGTCGAAGAAATTCCGCGACGCGAATCCGAAAGTCACCCAAGCCGTCTATGGCGCTTTGAGCGAAGCGGAGGAGTTCATCACCAAGAATCATGGCGATGCGGCGAAGATCTACATCAAGGCCGCGCACGAGAAACGCAGCACGCCCGGGGAGATGACCAAGATGATCGCCGACCCGGAGAACGTCTGGACGACGACGCCACAGCACTCGATGGTCTACGCCGAATTTATGCACAAGGTCGGCAGCATCAAGCGGCTGCCGGCATCGTGGAAAGATATGTACATGCCGGAGTCTCACGAACTCAAAGGCAGCTGAAGTCTGTCACTACCGAAACTCGTATTAACCGCGGCGAGGAGCCAGCGAGAATGAAGATCTACGTGCTCGATTCCTTTCATCCGGCCGGCATCGAATTTGCCGAACAGCGGGCCGACGTCATTCGGTTGAACGATCCGCGCGTCAAGAACTGGCATGAAGACGCCGACGGCATCATGGTGCGGTCGTCGAAAATCAAGGCCGATGACATTGCGCGAACGAAAAAACTTCGAGTGATCTCGAAGCAAGGTGTCGGCCTCGACAACATCGATCTCGTGGCTGCAAAGGCGCGCGGGATCACCGTCTGCCGCACACCGGGGGTGAATAGCGAGGCGGTGGCCGAGCATGCCCTCGCGCTTGCGCTCGCCGTTGGGCGACGCATCGGCGAATTCGACCGGCGCATCCGTTCCGGAGAAGTGGTCGAGCGCGCGGATTTCCTCGGTATCGAGTCGTGGCAGAAGACGGTCGGCATCATCGGTATTGGCAATATCGGCACGCGGGTCGCCCGCAAATGGCATGGCGCGTTCAATGCGCGCATTCTCGCCTACGATCCTTATGTCGGCCCCGAGGTGCTGTCGGACGTACCGCACCAGCGGGTCAACTCGCTTGCCGAAATGTTGCCGCAGGTCGATATCCTCACGCTGCATTTGCCGCTCACGAACGAAAGCCGCGGAATGATCAATGCGGCGGCGTTGGCGATGATGAAGCCTTCAGCCATCGTCGTGAACGCCGCGCGAGGTGGTATCGTCGATGAGCGGGCGCTGTACGATGCCATCACAGGCGGCCGGCTGTTCGGCACCGGTCTTGATGTCTTCGAAAAAGAACCGCCAACGACGGCCAATCTACTAGTGACGTTACCAACCGTCGTTTCGACGCCACACGCAGCTGCGGGCACATATGAAACCCAGATCCGCAGTTCGATGCTGGTGGCTCAACAATTATTCGAAGCGCTGGAAGGCCGCGAACCGCTGGGCCGTGTGGCCTGACGACCCGCCAACATGCCCTCTTCAGTCGAGACGCTTGTCAATCCTGCAAAGGAGCGCCTGATGGCCGGCGATGTCGCGCTCGGCATGCCGGTGCGGCTCGGCCGCTCCGGCGACATCGCCCGCATCGCCAAGGCGACCGGACACGATTTCATCTTCATCGATTGCCAGCACTCGATGTTCAACATCGAGACGATCGGGCATATCGCCAGCACGGCGATCTCGTGCGGTATTGCACCGTTGGTGCGGGTGCGCGGCATCGACGATCCTGACGTGTCGCTGATGCTCGACAACGGCGCGATGGGCATCGTCTATCCGGACGTGAACACGACCGCGCAGGCGCGCAAAGCGGTTGACGTTTGCAAGTTTGCACCCGTCGGCAAGCGCTCGGTTTCGGGCGGTTATCCGCATTTCGATTATCGCTCCGTCCCGCTGAAGACGAGCGTGCCGCAGTTGAACGACAATTGCCTGCTGGTCTGCATGATCGAAACCGTCGAAGGGCTTGAGAATGTGGACGCCATCGCCACAACCGAAGGCGTCGATGTGATCCATCTCGGCAGCAACGATCTGCTCGCCAATATGGGCAAGCCCGGACGATTTGACGATCCGGCTATCCTCGATGCGCAGCAGCGCGTCATCGCGGCCTGCCGCAAGCATCGGAAATGGGCGGGCTGTGGCGGCAATCGCAATGTGGAACGTCAAGTCGAAATCATCAAGCGCGGCTGCCAGTTCATCACAACGCAATCTGACATCGGCTTTCTCGCCGCCGCAGCGTCGAAATGGACAAGCGGCATCCGGGACGGCTTGCGCTCGGCCTGACGGTCAAAGCTCACGCAACGCGTTGAATTGCGCCACGTAGCCCGATGGATCGATACGGGCCGCGATCACGGTGGTGCGATTGGATTTGACCGCTGCCGAAAGCGCATTGCTCAGGGCCTGTTCCGTCTCGACCACGATACCGTCTGCGCCGAAGGCTTGCGCCAGCTTCTCCCAATCGACGCCGCCAAGCTGTACGCCGTGCAGCGGGATGCCCTTGATCTCCTGCTTGACGCGAATGAGGCCGATCTCACGATCGTCGAACACCAGCACGATGATCGGCAGCCCCTCCCGTTGCGCGGTCTGCAATTCGGCCACCGTCATCAGGAAACCGCCGTCGCCGGTGAAAGCGACGACCGGACGATCCTTGTAGGCGATGCGCGCCGCCATCGCGCCCGGAACGGCATAACCCATCGAGGCAAGACCGTTCGAGGTCAGGAATTCGCGCGGTCCGTAAGATTCCCATTTCTGCACGACTAAAAGGCGGCTCGCCCCGGCGTCACAGGTAGCGATGGTGTCGCGCGGCAGCACCGCCCGCGCCACTTCCATCGCCCGCTGGGGCGAAAGGCCGTTCGCCGGCGTGTTCAGCGCGTCGCACACCTCGTCTCGAAAATTTTTTGCAGCTTTCTTGCCCCAATTCGTGCCTTCCGGCGCCCATTTGGCGAGCGCACCAAGCAGCGCTTTGAGATCGCCAATGATTTCAGGATCGGCCGGCACCAGCGCGTCGAGGCTCGGGACAGATGACAGCGCCAATACCGGCAGCTTGTATGGCCACGGCTTCGGCTGCAATTCGACGGCATCGAGGCCGACGGTGACGATGAGGTCGGATTCCATCACCAGCTTGCGCTCGATCAATCCGCCGATAATGCAGCCGGCGCGCAGCGGATGATCCTCCGGAATCATGCCCTTGCATTTGGTCGTCGTGAGCACGGGCGCGCCCAGCCGCTCGGCAAATTGCACGAATTCCGCCGACGCGCCGCACCAGTAGACGCCAAGCCCCGCTATCAAAATCGGTCGCCTGGCGCGGTTGATCATATCGAGCGCAGGCTTGAGATCGGCCCGATCGGGGCCGGGCATGATCCATTTCGGCACGAGCGGCGGCTCGGCTACGTATTCACCGGCCTCACGTGTCGTTTCGGTCTGCGGAAACTCGAAATGGACCGGCCCCGGCGGCGTGCCCGTCGCAACACGAATCGCGCGGCGCACCTGCTGGCGCACGACTTTCGCGTCAATTGTCGTGCTCCACTTCACGATCGGTTCATAAACAGCATTCTGGTTGAGGCGTTGACGCAGGCCGGTTTCGTAAGTGGCCCGTGAATAGGCGTCGGTAATCGCGATCAGCGGAGAGCGGTCGAGAAACGCATGCGCGACGCCGTTGACCATATTCGTCGCGCCCGGTCCACGCGTAGAAAGGCAGACGCCGGGGCTGCCGGTGAGATCGCCCCATGTCGCCGCCAGCATCGCGCCTGCGACCTCCTGCTTCATCAGCATGAATCGCATGTGCCGCTGCCGCGCCGCCTCCATCAATTCGACCGACTCGCCGCCCGGGTGCCCCACAATAAAAGGCGTGCCGGCATCCTTGAACGCGCTGGCAAGTATCTCGACAGTGGTGGTCATTCCCTGATTGCTCCGCTTGACTCATTTTTGGCGAGACACCATGCCAGTCGCAAAGCCCGCCGCCAATCCTCTTTCGCAGTTGGCGGAGCCTGCTAACGCGAGCCGTATCGCATGATTTTCCTGCGTGTTGTCATCGTCGATTTGCTGCCGGCCTTGCGCTGAATAACGGAGGCCTGGCTTCTGGATATGACTGCGCAGCACAGCGGCCTCGGTCAAAAAAGCGCTGGCTTGGAACTCAGTTCAAAAGTTCTCGGTCCGCAAACTCAATGCCGGATCTGGTTTTGGCGGGGCTCGGGTACACCGTGCCGCTATCTTGCGGTGTGCGCACGCTCATCAAGAAAAAAGAAACACAGTTCTCGGCGGATTTCAGGATTCAACATCCCGCGGCTGGTCGCCAAGTCGAAACCGCGTTCGTTGAGTTTCGCTGCAAATCGCTGTTGTGATCTTTTGAATGCAATTGCACAGGAGAAAATTGATGCAAAGCCGGAGGCCGGACTGTTTGGCTGAGGCAGCAGTGCAAGTCGAACCTTGCTCCACTCGTAATTCCCTGCGAACAGGGAATTTTGCGGGAAATTTCAAAAAGCTGCGGCCTTCTGCCAGGCTGGAGGCTGAAAAGTGCCATGTTTGCCGGAGTTTTCGCAGCTATTCCCTAAGCACCTGAACAGGGAATTTATACCAGAAAACAGGGAATTTACTTCGTACAACAAGGATTCCACACGCGCCGTCCTGCGCAGCGGGATTTTATGCAGTGCAATTGGCCTAGCAAAGATAGCGCGCGTCTTTGTGGCCCACGAGACGCGTCCGATGTAAGTTAACCCTGATGATAGACCCACATATCGACGACGATGTCGCATCCGGGAATTGGCAATTTAGTGCGAACCGCAGCGAATGGAATCGGCGCACCTTTAAGCTTCTCTTGCCATATCCGCAGCGCGGGATAGACGACGTTGAGGTCGCCAACAAAATGATGGGCGCGAACGACGTTGTCGAGCGATGTTCCGCCCGTCTTGCAAATTTCCTCTGCGGCATTCAGGACGGCACGCATCTGATGCTGCGCGGGGACGCCGAAATAATGCAACGCGGCAGAGTTGCGGACCGCCGGAATGGCACCTTTGTCGTCGGCGGCGTAAAGCGCGGATAAGCACAGCAGATCGCCTGCGCGCACCGCAGCCGGACCGAGGCGCATGTTGGCCGAGGCCTCGTGTTCGACGATTTGCTTTTTTACCCGGCCGCTATCCCGCACCCCGAAAATGTTGATCTCGATAATCGACTCCAGCAACGCCAGACCCTTGGTTGCAACCACGGTCAGCGCGCATGGATTATCGGCAAAATGGCTGTTCCACACGTCCATGAATTCGGGAAGGTCGTCGATATTGGTGAGATAGACCTGCGCCTTGATGGCGTTCTGGAGCGAACTGCCCCCGGCCTCCAGTCCGGAGCGCAAGCGTGTGATGAGAAGTTCAGTTTGCAGGCGAATATCGGTGCCATTCCATACCGCGTTCGGCGGCCGGTATGCCCTCGCATCAAGCCCGGTCATCGCCTCATTGTTTGGCATCTGGCCGGCGACAAAGACGTAATCGCCGCATACCAGCGAGGCGATAAAGCCGGAATGTTGCGGCACCGGCACGCCTTCCGGCCGAGCCGGCCGCGGCTCGAGTCCATTGCCGGGCAAGACGGCAAGCAGCGACACGTTCATGTTCGCCCCTGCGGTGAGCAACTCTTCCATCAGCACGGAGGTGCTGGGCGGCACGTAGTCCCCGAGTAACGTCTTGCGCGCGCGCTGGTATGGATTCACGCATTCGGCGCGTGGGTAATATTGATCAACCCGGATGATATGGCGTAGGTCACCGCCTTCGGCGGCAATCAGCTTCGCAAAGCGGTCGAAGATGAATTTTCCCTCACGCAGGTAACGAGGCGCGCCACCGAGCGGCAATCCGGGGACGCCGGCCACCGGCGCCGCGATGCCGTTTTCGAAATCGGTTGCTTCATGTCCCGTGAAGAAAAGCCAGGACCCGGCACGCACCCCTTGCGCGTAGGCGATATCGGTTTGACCGATCCGGACAGGCGCAATCGGCTTCACATCGGACATTTAAAGCCCCCGCCATTCATGTGAGCGGCGCGCGCATGTCGCACGTCGCGAGCTAGGACAAATCGGCAGCCGGGAGGTGATACAAATTCACCGCTGCTCAACACTCCTACAAGCTTTGCAAATGGCGTTTTGCATGTCCAGCAGGCGTCGCGAAATCGCATGCACGCAGGACGCCCACGAAATCGTGCAGCAGCCGCTGCTCGCTCTCGTCGTTCAATGCGTTTGACAGCGATGGACGCCAAATCTAACGTGTTGAACACCGATGCGTTCTTGCGCTCGTCCGGAGGCAAGCTTGTTACGCGTCAATAACGTCTGCAAAGTTTTCCAGTCCGCGCGCGGCAGCTATTTCGCGCTCGAAGGCGTTTTTCTCACCATCGAAGACGGCGAATTCGTTTGCCTGCTCGGCCCCTCTGGCTGCGGTAAATCGACGTTGCTCAATATTCTCGCCGGCTTCGAGCCAGCCAGCAGTGGCACGGTCACCTTTGGCGACACGCCGATCCGCTGCGCGGACCGCGAGCGTGTGATGCTTTTTCAGGACGCCGGCTCCGCTTTGTTGCCGTGGCTATCGACTGAAGAAAATGTCCGCTTCGGCTTGCGCGTGCGGAAAACGCCGACGGCGGATTGGCCTGCGATCATCGATAAGTACTTGCGGATGGTCTCGCTCGACTCGCACCGCGCAAAATTCCCCGCCGAGCTTTCGGGCGGGATGCGTCAACGATTGCAAATCGCGCGCGCCTTGGCCGTCGAGCCCAAAGTGCTGCTGATGGACGAGCCGTTCGCGGCACTCGACGCCTTGACGCGGCGGCATATGCATAAGGTATTGCTCGATATCTGGCAGCGCACCGGAAAAACCATTGTGTTCGTGACGCACGATATCGCCGAGGCGATCTCGTTGGCAGACCGGATCGCGGTAATGTCGACGGGCCCGCGTTCAACGATCAGCAAGTTGATTAACATCGAGCTGTCGCGTCCGCGTGACATGACCAACCCGGAGGTTGCGCAATTGTTCAACGAAATCGAGGCTCTACTCGCGCCGGACGTGCTGAGTCCATCTGAGCGGCTGGAGGTCCATGAGGTGGTCTCGTAGAGTCAGGATTTTTACTGCGTGGTGAACATCCCGGACAGCAGAATGCCCGCCGGCACCGCATCCTTGCGGGCAAAACGTGCGTGGACAATCTCGCCTGTATCGCGTTCGGTGTTGCTGGCCTGTGCTTCGATCCTTGTCGCATTTGTCGCCTGGCAATTCCTGTCGACGGTTCTGTTCAATCCGTTCCTGATTCCGCCGCCGCTAGAGGTGTTCCGCACCGCGATCCCGATGGTCGCGAGCGGCGAAATTCTCGCCGACGTTTCGATCAGCATGGTGCGGGTATTGGTAGGCTTCATCACCGGTTCGCTCGCCGGCATCGTCATCGGAGTTCTGCTCGGCCGCCTCCGCCTGCTGCACGACTTGCTCGACCCGATTATCGAGTTGCTCCGTTACCTTTCGCCGACGGCAATGATACCGATTGCGGTGATCTGGTTTGGGATAGGAGAGCTGTCGAAGTATTTCCTTATCTTCTGGGGCACGTTCTTTATCGTGTTGATCAATACAACCGCAGGTGTCTGGCGAGCGCCAATCGCGCGTCAGCGCGCCGCCGAGTGTCTCGGCGCCAACCGATTTCAAATATTCGCGCTGGTCGTCGTGCCGTCCGCCGTCCCCTACATCGTGACCGGGATGCGCGTGGCCATGGCATCGTCGTTCATGAGCATCATACCGGCGGAGATTCTCGCGGCTGATTCAGGTATCGGCTATCTGCTGCAGAAATCGTCGATGCTCCTGCAAACCAATCGCATCTTTGTCGCGCTGCTCACGATTTGTGTGCTTGGCTTTATCGTCGATCGCCTCTTTCGCTTTTTCGTCGACAGAGTACTCGCCCGCTACATGTCCTTTATCTCACAAACCTGACACCAGGGAGGAATCCATGCGTCGCGTTGTGAAAGTGCTCGGTTTCGCTGTGGGCGGATTGCTGCTCGGGCTCGCTGCAGCGCAGGCCCAGAAGGCGCCGCTCAAGATGACCTTGTTCGGTCAGCCGTCGGTAAACAACGATTCGATCTGGATGGCAATTGAACGAGGTTACTACAAAGCCGAGGGTCTTGACATGACCTATCGCCTGTTTCCATCGGGGACGACCGCCTTTCAATCGTTTCAGACCGGGCAAGGCGACATCATCATGAGCGGCGATCTGCCGAGCGTTCAGTATTTTTTCCGCGTCAAGGGCGACTATCGAACGATCGCTGTGATTGAGCGCGACGCCAAGGGCTACGTCGTCGTTGCCGGAAAAGACATAAAGAAGCCGCAAGACCTTGTCGGTAAAACGGTCGCCACCCGAGTCGGATCGACGGGGTCATGGTTTGTCTCCGAATATCTCACCAAGAATAAGATCGATCCAAAGACGGTGACGGTAAAGAATCTCGACACGCAGGTGCTCCCGGCGGCGCTGTGCAGAGGCGAGATTGCAGCCTTCTTTATTTGGCAACCCATCGGCTCACGCACGCTCGAAATCTGCCCTGACAAAGCGCATTACCTCAGCGACGCGAGCGGCTATATCCAGGGTTATCTTGTCGCCGGCGCTCGCCCCGAATGGCTCGCCACCCCGCAAGGCAAAGAGACCGCGATACGTTGGCTACGCGCGACGATAAAGGGGCGAGACGCGGCGCAAAAAGACTTCAAGGCAGTCGCCGCCTACGCTGCGAAGAATCTCAATCTCAGCGAAAAGGCTACAAAAGACCAATGGGACACAAATATCCGCCCAATGGCGATCGATAAAATCTACTACGACGACTTTTGCAGCCTGAGCCGCTGGGCACAAGGCGCAAAGGCGACGGCGAGCAAGATCGATTTCAAAACCCTGACCTCGGGTGTGCCGCTCGAAGCGATCAACCCAAAGCTTGTGACACCGCCACCGCCGCCCTGCTGATCGCAGCGCAGATAAAGATCACGCGCCGGGTGATGTTCAGAAACGCTCGACGCCGGAAATAAAGAGCGAATCTACATCGGGTTCGCGCGCGATCAGCTCCTGATCGCGAAGATGTTTTGCGAGGCGCGTCACTGCTTTTCGATTGGCCTTGTTGAGGCCGTACGGCAAAGGGTCACCGCCAAAGCAATCGAATGTC